>JALYTS010000125.1 GCA_030854185.1 Actinomycetota bacterium
GTTCACCGGTGCCGGCGTGCAGTTCGTCCGGTCCGCGGAGTCGGTGCGCGGCGACGCCGCCGCGTTCGCCGACGCCTACCGCGACCGGTTCGGCAGGCCGCTGCGCCCGGCAGACCGGGCACCTGCTGGGCTGCTGGGGGCGCTGCGCGGCACGTCAACGGCGTCGTTGCAGCTGGATCTGCGCGGGTTGTCGGACTTCGAACGTGACGTGCTCACCGCGACCAGCCGCATTCCGGCAGGTCAGACCCGCCCCTACGGCTGGGTCGCGAGGGAGGCCGGGCGGCCTCGGGCAGTTCGCGCGGTCGGTACGGTACTGGCCCGCAATCCGGTGCCGCTGCTGGTCCCGTGCCACCGCGTGGTCCGCGCCGACGGCCTGCTGGGTGACTACATGTTCGGCTCAGCGCACAAGGAGCAGTTGCTGCGCGCTGAGCAGATGAACGTCGATGAGGTCGCCGCGCTCGCCCGGCAGGGGGTGCACTTCGTGGGCAGCGACACCACCGGCGTGGTGTGCTTCCCGACCTGCCCGCACGCCCGCCGGATCACCCTCGCGCACCGGCATGGCTTCCGCGCGGTCGGCGCCGCGATCGCGTCGGGTTACCGCCCCTGCCGGTACTGCCGGCCCACCGCTGAGGTGTTACCGGCATGACATCGGAGCGCGGGTGTGGCGGGTGAGCGAGCTGATCCCGCGGGAACGCCGCACCCTGGCCGCCGGGGCGGTGCAGCTGCCTGGCTGGCTGGATCTGCGCCAGCAACGCCGGCTCGTGGCGGCCTGCCGGCAGTGGGCGTCGGAGGGTCCCGGGATCCGCGCCGCGTCGCTACCCAATGGAGCGCGGATGTCGGTGCGGACGGTGTGCCTGGGTTGGCACTGGTACCCCTACCGCTATTCCCGCACCCGTGACGACCAGGACGGCTCACCGGTGACGCTATTCCCCGGCTGGCTTGGCGATCTCGGACGCCGAGCCGTCTCCGACGCCTACCGTGACGCCGACCGCGGCGCGAGCTACGCGCCGGACGTCGCACTGATCAACTACTACGACGCCGACGCCCGGATGGGGTTGCATCGGGACAGCGACGAGAAGGTCGGCGAACCCATCGTCTCGCTGTCGCTGGGTGCGGCGTGCGTGTTTCGCCTGGGCAACACCGAGAACCGCGGCCGGCCCTGGACCGACGTCGAATTGCATTCCGGTGACCTGCTCGTCTTCGGCGACCAGAGCCGGCTGGCCTACCACGGTGTCCCCAAGCTCCTACCCGAAGTGGAGGTACCCGACATCGCCCTGCCCCACGGTCGCCTCAACCTCACCCTGCGGGTCTCCGGCCTGGCGCCGGCCGCGTGGTGATCCCCGGCAGCACCACGTTGTGCAAGCGCGGACGGGCCGAGCTTGACCTTCCCCGCCCGTACTCAGGCCACAGGTCCAGACGGTCTCCCACCGGGAGGAGCCGGCAGGCCGACAACGGGCTTGCGCCGGGTCGGGCGCTTGGGTGAGGGTGTTCTACAATTGCGTGACAGTTGTCAAACGCGGATGATACTCTTTGGACCATGGCGACCACGATCGGCTTCCGGCCTACCGACGAGGACGAGCGGATCATCAAGGCTGCGATGCGCCCTGACGAGCGCACCAGTGACGTGATCCGCCGTGCGCTGCGGCTACTCGAGCGCGAAGTATGGCTCGCCGACGCCCGGTCCGACGCTGAGCGCCTCGCGAGGGAAGACTTGACAGGTGAGGCTGATGCGTGGTGATTCGTGGCGCGGTCTACCGAGTGGATCTGGGTGACGCGAAGCGTGGCCACGAGCAGCGCGGCAGGCGCCTTGGTCTGGTGTTGAGCCCGAGTTCAATGCCATGGAGTGTCGTCACGATCGTCCCCACCTCAACAACTGCGCAGCCCGCCGTTTTCCGCCCATCAATGGAGATCAATGGACAGGAGACCAGGGTCCTCGTCGACCAGATCCGCAGCATTGACACGGACTACATCATCGGTGACCCGGTGCACTACCTCGAACGCGACGAGCTCGCCGAAGTCGAGCACGCCGTCGCTCGGTATCTCGGCCTGTGAGGTCGGGCGTTCATCCGCTCACACAGCCGCACGCCGAGCCTGCTGTGCCCACCCGGCGCCGGTCTTGGGTCAGCGGGGGTCGAATCGGCCTCGCTTGATCTCGCGGAGGAATTCCGGCAGGTCGCGTACCAGGGGCACCGGGCCGGTGGGTTCTTGCTGTCCCGGATCGCACCCGGCGCCAGCTCGACGCAGTTGCTATCATCGTCGCGGAGGCTGGATTTCCGCCAGCGCATCTCGGTCATGTCGCAGCCTCCAATTCGTGAGCTGTCTGGGTGATGAGGGTGAAGGAGTCGGCCGGGCTCATCGCGAGCCGCTCGATCCTGTCTACTGCGGCCTTGTATCCGGCCACGTCGCGCGACTCGACCACGAACGCGCCAGTCCGGTAGTGCGAGAGCAGAACGATGGACGGCGCGCCGTCGAAGTCGTAGAGCACGAATGGTCCTTCCAGGCCCGGGTGCCAGCCCTGGTAGGACCGGACGACCTGGATGGTGATCGTGTCCGACTCGGCGAGCTTGACGAGAAAGCGGAGCTGGTCGGCCGTCACCCGAGATCCACCGATCATCTCGTGCAGGGCGGCCTCGCCGAGCAATGCGGTCAGCCGGACTGGGTTAATGCGAGTAATGACGTCACGCCGTCCCATCCGCACCCGCGCCTCGACCTCGCCAGCGGGAAAACTTTCGCCGCCCGCCAGCGGCGACCAGCTCCGCGCTGCCCTGGCCGACTACATCAAGTGCTGGCGACCGGTACGCTGGTGTATGCGCTGAGCCGGGGGCGGCGCACCGACCTATTACGGCTGATGTCAAGCATTACAATTGCGAATTAAGAGGTTCGCCGACGTAGCGAGCGCCACTTGACTTCTGAGTACAGATTGCGTCACTTGCGAATAGAGCAGTCGCGTTGGGGGAAGACACACGAGGTCCACAGTGCCATGCGTGTACTTACTCACGATTGCGGACCTTTTTAGCAGGGACCCGTCGTCGACGGGAGCCTGTGGCGGTTTCAGAGCCATATAGGCGTCCTTCTGGAATACGATGAGACAATCACCCGGCTTCGTCCTTGCGTCAATCAATCCGCGCACGGCGGTGAGTTCGGCTGATACGATGCGCTGGAATTCATTGCCGAACAACCTTCGGAGGCCGGTGACCCCTGCCCATTGTCCGCCAGGCGGAGAGGCCAGCGAAAAGAACGGAACAATATAAATATTGAACGGCGATTCGTAGAGCCCAGCATAGAGACGCTGCATCTTCTCACGGGGTTGGTGTACATCGGGATCATGCTGGGAGAACCGCAAAATACCGGTCGAGTGCATAACCTTCCAGAAGCGGTGCTGACGCCCTGCGCTGGCTCCTTCGTGAGCGTACATCGCGCGAAATGCTATCGACTTCGGCGCGGGATTACCAACCACAAAGAAAAGACTGGCACAGAGCAGCATACTTATGATTTCCATGTCGCTCAAGACAAAGGGTGCCGAGAACGAGCTCTTGCAACTCTTCAGACGCCGTCTCGCTCGGTCGCCACAGTTTCGCATTATTGTCTCGCTTATCAAACCAGATAGCCCAGGTTGTCACGCCGCCTCGGTCATTCTTGGTATGCCGCATGCGGCATTCCGGTCTGAGGTCGAGTCGATGCTTATGGACTTGGCCGCACTGCGGCAGAGTTTGCCCTCGCATCAGGCGAGCCGGTTCTACCTTCTCCAGCATGGCGTCATCCCCAGCTTTAGCGGGATTCTGATTGATGACGGGCTTTCATCAGCACAGCTGCAGACTGAGGCCAAGCTGTACGATTCGCCGCGGTCAGATAGTTACGGCTTCACCCTGGTTTCAGGGGGTCGGTTTTACGAGCGTCAGAAGTTAGCCTATTATCGAATTATCCGTGACGCCGATCCTTTCCCCGAAGGCGCCGAACGACCCGTCCTGCCCGCGGAGCTATAAGTAGGAGTTCTCATGACCCCACATAACAGCCAGGCTAGCCTGTTCGATCATGGTGATGTTGAAGCAGTCACTGAACGACCCACAAGCGAAGCCAAGTGCGGCTTCTGCGCTGTGCTCCGGGATGAGGAGAAAGTGATACTGATTCACGAGAGCGACCGCCTCATGTCGTTCCTGGATCACCGTCCCCTGTTTCATGGGCACGTACTACTAATCCCGAAGATCCATGTTCTTCTGATGAGTGATTTGCCGGCGGACCGGGTGCAGGAGTTCTTCACGGAAGCACAACGGCTTGAGCGGGCGGTTGAAGCGGGTCTTGAATCAGATGGGTCGATGATCCTCATCAACAATGTTGTGAGCCAGTCCGTCCCGCATCTCCATGTGCACGTGATCCCCCGGCGCAAGAAAGACGGGTTGCGGTTCTGGTTGGGCCCTCGTCACCCCTATAACGCTGAGCATCCAGCCGAGCTGTACGCTGACAAGATCCGACTAGCGCTCGCATCTGTTTAAGTACGGGTGTTGTGTAGCCATCCAGGACTGCCATCGTCGCGGACACAACTGTGACCGTCGCGCTGGTCGACGACGCGCTCCGATCAGGGTGGTCATACGCCAGCGCCCGTCGGCGTCCATACCCGCAGTGTTCTCTGCGGTCTTCGTTCCGGTGTCCTCAGTCGGATTCCCCGGCACGAACCCCGACGGTGAACGCGCGGTTCATTCGGTCGCGGTGAACACCAGGGCCGGGAGGGTCGAGGTCGGCGATCTCGATGCGATTCTGGACGTGACGGAGTAACCAGCCGTGCGCCGAGAGCCAATCCTGCCCCGGCACCACCTCTGGGTGGAGCAGCACCGCTCGTCCAGGGGCGTGGGTCAGCGGGGATCGAATCGGCCTCGCTTGATCTCGCGGAGGAATGCCGGCATGTCGGGTACCAGGAGCACCGGGCCGGCGGGGTTCTTGCTGTCCCGGATCGCACCCGGCGCCAGCTCGACGCAGTTGCTATCATGTCCGCTCCGGCTGGATTTCCGCCAGGCCAGTTCGACGCAGTTGCCTTCTTCCCCGCTGCGGCTGGATTTCCGCCAGCGCATCTCGGTCATGTCGCAGCCTCCAATTCGTGAGCTGTCCGGGTGATGAGGGTAAGGGAGTCGGCCGAGCTCATCGCCAGCCGCTCGATCTTGTCCACCGCGGTCTTGTATCCGGCCACGTCGTCCGGCTCGATGACGAACGCGCCGGTCCGGTGGTGTTCGAGCAGGACGATGGACGGCGCGCCGTCGAAGTCGTAGAGCACGAACGGGCCGTTCAGTCCGGGGTGCCAGCCCTGGCAGGACCGGACGACTTGAACGGTGATCGTGTCCGACTCGGCGAGCTTGACCAGAAAGCGGAGCTGGTCGGCCGTCACCCGAGGTCCACCGATCAGCTCGTGCAGGGCGCCCTCGCCGAGCAATGCGGTCAGCCGGACCGGGTTGCTGCGCGTGATGACGTCGCGCCGTCCCATCCGCACCAGCACCCGTGCCTCGACCTCGCCAGCGGGAAAACTGCCGCCGCCGATGATCGCTCGTGCGTAATCGGAGGTCTGGAGTAGGCCGGTGACGATGTGCGGCGACCAGTCGGTGATCGACGCGGCGGCCCGTTCGCACTCCATGGTCCCGGCGAGCTGCTGGGAGATGCCGGGGATGCCGACCGCCAGCCAGTCCTGGTCGCCCGCGTGCCGGCCCAGGGCGAGGATGGCTTCCCGTTCGTCGCCGGTCACGCCGATCGCGGTGAGGTAGCTGGCGACATCCTCCAGGCGCGGCACCCGCTTGCTGGTCTCCCAGTACGAGACCACGGAGTGTGCGGTGCCGAGCCGGCGGGCGACCTCGCGCACGCTGACTTTGGCCGCTTCGCGCGCTTGGCGAAGCGCCCCAGCTAGCGCCCGGGCGCGGGGTGCGCCACCGGGTTCGGTCACGCCATAAACCCTAGTCGACCGCCGGTCACGCACGGTCCTCCGACCGGTCAGTTGCATTTCGGTCGCGACCATTGCATACTGGTCGCGACCGATCGTTAGGGTTGCGTTCTCGGCAGTCCGAACTGTACTCCGGAGGGCTGGCGTGGCTGAGGGCACCGAGTGGTCGGTCGGATGTGAGGACGTGGTTGGCCGATCTCGGCTGGTGGTCGTCGGTGTGGCCGACCGCCGAGTCTCGCTGAGCACCCCGCCCGGAGAGACCGCGATCATGACCTGGACCGCCACCGAAGAGCTGCGCCGCCTGCTGGCTTTCGCGGTCGCGCGAGTGCTCAACGACGAGACCACCCGACCAGACTGAGGAGTTGATCACATGATCCCGGCGCCGCGCTACCGAGTTGATGCCCCCGGAAGGAGCGTCGAGATGGCCGGCGCCTGTCCAGCCGACCGTGTTCTCACCCCCGCAGAGGCGCTGGTCGAGTTTTTCCTGACCAACGCCGATCGGGGTCGCAACGCGGAAAACGACGTTTTCGTGGAGGAGCTGCTGAGACGACGGCGGGCGATCCAGTCGCTCACCAATCCCGCCGGGCGATGACCACCATCCGTTCACGGGGCGGCGGTCTTCCGGAGACGATGCAACGGTTGCTGTTCAGCCGCTGCCGGGACACGGGTTCCCAGGCCGTCGCGGTGGCGACCGCGTTGCGGGCGGCCGCCCCTTGAGCGTCCCGATCCCCCCGCCGACCGAGAGTCCGTGGCATGAGGCGTACGAGAAGCTGAAGGCCTTCGTGGCGGCCGGTGCGACAGCTGAGGACGTTTTCCAGTTCGCCCAACTCATGCGCAGGGACTTGCCTGCCCCGGGCAGCCCGGAAGAACACGCGCTGTACGCGAAGCTGCAGGCGGAGGTGAGAGCCGACATCCAGCGCGCAGAGCTGAACGCCAGGATCGAGACAGTGACGAGAGAGGGTTGGGATGGATAGCAAAGCGGAGGTGTATGCCCGGGACTTCACCGGGCTGCAATGGCGGAAGAGTTCACGGTCCCACGATGATGACCCGCCCGACAACTGCGTGTTGGTCGGGGTGTTCCCGGATGGAGTTGTTGCGGTGAGAGACAGCAATAACCCCACCGCACGGCCTCTGGTCTACCCGCCCGGCGAGTGGGCCGCGTTCACCGCCGCGGTTCGTGACGGCGAGTTCGACTAAGTGTCAGACCCCCGGCCTGCTGGCGGTTTGGAGCGTGAAGCGGCCCCCGACGCTTCGGCTCCCGGCGGCCGGCCGGGTTCCCCCGATCACCAAACACAGTGAGAGAGGTGGCCGCGTGGACCGGTGGTACCTGCGGTTTGACAAGGATGGCGTCGCCCACTGTTCGTGACCGTCCAGCGGTGGCGGTGCCGCCGCTGGTGAATGCGCCCGCGGGCGGGTGATGAGCGCTAACGTGGTTGTGCAGGGCTTCGCCTTGGTGTGCGAAGGGGGGCGATGATGGGTTCCCTGGTCGGCGTGGCCGACGACCTGGACGGCGTGGGCGTGCACAACGCGCAGGCGCACGCGGTGTTGGTGGCCGAGCTGGGCGAGCGGCTCGCGAAAGCTCGGCTGGGCGGACCGGCCGGCGCCAGGCAACGGCATGTCGGGCGCGGCAAGCTGTTGCCCCGTGACCGGGTCGACTCGCTGGTGGACCCGTCGAGCCCGTTCCTGGAGCTGTCCCCGCTCGCGGCCACCGGCATGTACGGCGATGAGGCCCCGGGCGCGGGGATCATCACCGGGGTCGGGCGGGTGGCCGGGCGGGAGTGCGTGATCGTCGCAAACGACGCCACCGTCAAGGGCGGCACCTACTACCCGATGACGGTGAAAAAGCATCTGCGCGCCCAGGAGGTGGCGCTGGACAACCGCCTGCCGTGCATCTACCTCGTCGACTCCGGCGGGGCCTACCTGCCCGAGCAGGACCAGGTATTCCCTGATCGGGAGCACTTCGGGCGGATCTTCTACAACCAGGCGACGATGTCCGCACGAGGCATCGCGCAGATCGCGGCGGTGCTGGGCTCCTGCACCGCGGGCGGCGCCTACGTGCCGGCGATGAGCGACGAGTCGGTGATCGTCCGCAATCAGGGAACGATCTTCCTCGGCGGGCCACCGCTGGTAGCCGCCGCCACCGGCGAGGTGGTCACCGCCGAGGAGCTCGGTGGAGCTGAGCTGCACTCCCGGGTCTCCGGGGTCACCGACCATCTCGCCGACGATGACGCCCACGCGCTGCGGATCGTGCGCTCCATCGTCAGCACCCTGCGCCCCCGCCCGCCCCGGCCGTGGGAGGTGATCGCCACTGAAGAGCCCCTCTTGGCGGGTATTTACGGGGTCGTGCCGGTGGACTCCCGCACCGCCTACGACGTGCGTGAGGTGATCGCCCGGATCGTCGACGGCAGTCGCTTATCGGAGTTCAAGGTCGAGTACGGCACTACGCTCGTTACCGGCTTCGCCCGGTTGCACGGCCACCCGGTGGGTATCGTGGCCAACAATGGTGTCCTGTTCAGCGAGTCGGCGCTCAAGGGTGCACATTTCATCGAACTGTGCGACCAGCGAGGTATTCCGCTGGTGTTCCTGCAGAACATCTCCGGTTTCATGGTGGGCCGGGAGTATGAGGCCGGCGGGATCGCAAAACATGGCGCTAAAATGGTCACCGCAGTCGCGACCACGCGGGTGCCCAAACTGACCGTCATCATCGGTGGCTCATTCGGCGCCGGCAATTATGCCATGTGTGGCCGGGCCTACTCGCCACGGTTTGTCTTCATGTGGCCCAATGCGCGGATCTCGGTGATGGGCGGGGAGCAGGCCGCTACGGTGCTCGCCTCGGTCCGCCGCCCGGATGGTCCCGAACCGGAGGCGGCCTTCGCTGAGCGCATCCGTGACCAGTACGAGCGCCAGGGCCACCCCTACTACTCGACCGCCCGGCTGTGGGACGACGGGGTGATCGACCCGGCGGACACCCGGATGGTGCTCGGGTTGGCGCTGTCAGCCTGCGCCAACGCCGCGCTCGAGCCCAGCCGCTTCGGCATCTTCCGGATGTGAGGCAGCTATGACGGCTCGGCGCATGACGGCTCGGCCCGGTGAGCAGGCCTCGCGTGTTTGACACCGTGCTGGTGGCCAACCGGGGCGAGATCACGGTCCGGGTGATCCGCACGCTGCGCGCGATGGGCCTGCGCTCAGTGGCCGTGTACGCCGACGCCGACGCCGGCGCTCGGCACGTCAGCGACGCCGACATCGCCGTCCGGCTCGGGCCAGCGCCGGCGGCTGCGAGTTATCTGTCGATCGACGCGATACTCGACGCCGCCGCCCGCACCGGCGCGCAGGCCGTGCACCCCGGCTACGGGTTCCTCTCGGAGAACGCCGACTTCGCCCGGGCCTGCGCGCGCGCCGGGCTGATCTTCGTCGGGCCGCCTGCCACCGCCATCGACGCGATGGGTGACAAGATCCGGGCAAAGGCGACCGTGGCGGCTGCCGGCGTCCCGGTGATCCCTGGCAGCGACGGCCAGGCTTGCGACGACGACGCGCTGGCCGCCGCGGCAGACGCGCTGGGCTACCCGGTGCTGCTCAAGCCGTCCGCCGGTGGTGGCGGCAAAGGCATGCGGGTGGTGCGCCGCGCGCAGGACCTGCCCGAGGCCATCGCCGGTGCCCGCCGGGAGGCCCGTGGCGCCTTCGGCGACGGCACGCTGCTCGTCGAACGGTTCATCGCGACCGCGCGGCATATCGAGATCCAGGTGCTGGCTGACGCGCACGGCGCGGCGGTGCACCTCGGCGAGCGTGAGTGCAGCCTGCAGCGGCGGCACCAGAAGATCGTTGAAGAGGCGCCGTCGGTGCTGCTGGACGCCGCCACCCGAGCCCGGATGGGTCAGTGCGCGGTGGCCGTCGCGAAGGCCGTGGGGTACACCGGCGCGGGCACGGTCGAGTTCATCGTGCCCGCGGATGATCCGGACCAGTTCTTCTTCCTGGAGATGAACACCCGGTTGCAGGTCGAGCACCCGGTCACTGAGCTGGTCACCGGGCTGGATCTGGTCGAGTACCAGTTGCGGGTCGCCGCGGGGGAGCCGCTCGGGTTGCGCCAGGACGACGTCACCGCCGACGGCCACGCGGTGCAGGCGCGGATCTACGCCGAAGATCCCGCTAACGGGTTCCTGCCCACCGGGGGGCGGGTTCTCCAGCTGCGTGAACCCGCTGGCCTGGGCGTTCGCGTCGACTCCGGGCTAGCGGCGGGGGACACCGTGAGCAGCGACTACGACCCGCTGCTTGCCAAGATCATCGCACACGGTCCGGACCGGGTCACCGCACTGCGCCGGCTGGACGCCGCGTTGGCCCAGACCAGCATTCTGGGCGTGCGCACCAATGTGGGGTTCCTGCGCGGCCTGCTCGCCGATGCCGACGTGCAGGCCGGGGCGCTGGACACCGGGCTGGTGGAGCGCCGCAAGCCGCCCAGTGCGCAACTGCCTGAGCACGTGCTCGCCGCGGCCGCGTTGCGTGCGCTGCTGGCGCTGGAACCCACCGGGCCGGTGGTGGACCCGTTCGCGCTGCCCGGCGGTTGGCGGATCGGCGAGGCCGCCTGGACCCGTTGGCGGGTGCAGGCCAGTTCCTGCGAACCGGTCGAGGTCCGAACCCGGGGTCGGTCCGCGCGCGCCGAGCTCGTAGTGGGCGAGGGCCCCCCGACCTGCGCGTCGGTTTGGTGGGATGGTGGGGACCTGGTCGTCACCCTTGATCAGATCACTCGCCGCTACACCTGCGCGGTCGACGGCGCCGCGGTCTGGCTGGGCCGCGACGGGCACAGCTGGGAGCTGCACGAGCAGCAGCCCCTCGACGTCGCCCGCCGTCGAGGGGCGCCGGGCGCCGGCGGCGCGGTGCGAACTCCGATGCCCGGCACCATCGTCGCCGTCGATGTCGCCGAGGGCCAGCATGTCACCGTGGGCGACCGGCTGCTCGTGCTCGAAGCGATGAAGATGGAGCACGTGCTCACCGCGCCGATCAACGGGGTGGTCCGCGAGCTGCGCGCCCGCCCCGGTGGCACCGTCGAGCGCGACACCGTACTGGTGGTCGTTGACCCCGTGAGTGGCGATGAGAGCTATAGCCGTCATCGCCACTCACGGGTTGTCCACAGGGAGGACAACCCGTGAGTGAGGAACTGAGCGAGGAGCATGCGGCGTTGCGTGCCACCGTCGAGGAGTTCGCCCGCAAGGAGGTCGCCCCGGTCATCGCCGACCTCTACGAGCACGGGACATTCCCCTACGCGCTGGTGGCGAAGATGGGGGAGATGGGGTTGTTCGGGCTGCCCTTCCCCGAGGAGTACGGCGGGATGGGCGGCGATTATTTCGCCCTGTGCCTGGCGCTGGAGGAGCTGGCGCGGGTGGACTCGTCGGTGGCGATCACGCTGGAAGACAGCGTGTCGCTGGGCGCTATGCCGATTTTCCGGTTCGGCACCGAGGAGCAGAAGCAGCGCTGGCTCCCGGAGCTGTGCACCGGTCAACGGCTCGGGGCCTTCGGCCTCACCGAGCCCGGTGGTGGATCCGACGCCGGCGCTACCCGCACCACGGCTCGTTGTGAGGGCGACGACTGGGTGATCAACGGGTCCAAGGCATTCATCACCAATTCGGGCACCGAGATCACGTCTGTGGTCACCGTCACCGCGATCACCGGTGTCAGCGGGGGTCGCAAGGAAATCTCCACCATCATGGTCCCTGCCCGGCACCCGGGCTTCACGGTTTCCGAGAGTTACTCCAAAGTCGGCTGGCGATGCTCGGACACCCGCGGGCTGTTCTTCGACGACTGTCGGGTGCCGCTGAGCAATCTACTCGGCGAGCGCGCCCGAGGTTATGCGCAATTTTTGGCTATTCTCGACGAGGGTCGCATCGCGTTCGCCGCGTTAGGGGTGGGCCTGGCCCAGGGTTGTATTGATGAATGCCTATCGTACGCTCGGCAGCGACACGCTTTCGGCCACGCCATCGGCAGCTATCAGGCGATCCAGTTCAAGATCGCTGATATGGAGGCGCGGACCCACGCCGCCCGGCTGACCTACTACCACGCCGCCAAGCGGATGCTACGCGGCGAAC
>JALYTS010000048.1 GCA_030854185.1 Actinomycetota bacterium
GCGCGGCGCCGACCGCGCCACTGTGGAGGGCCGCTTCCGGCCCGCTCACGGCAGCCCGGCCGCGGACCTGGCCAGCGAGGTGGGTGCCCGGACCGACGAGGACGGCAGCCTGATCGCCAGCCGCACCCTCACTGTGGACGGCCGGTCCCGGGCCCATCTGGGTGGTCGCTCGGTCCCGGCGGGGGTGCTGGCCGAACTGGCCGACGGCATGCTGGCGGTCCACGGGCAGAACGACCAGCTCCGGCTGCTGCGCACTGGCGAGCAGCGAGCGGTACTGGACCGCTTCGCCGGCGATGTGGTGTCTGGAGCGCTGAGCGCGTACCGGGGGATCCGGAAGAAGTGGCTGGACTGCAGCGCCGAACTGGCGACCCGAAGGGAGAACTCCCGGGAACTGGCCAGGGAGGCTGATCTGCTCGGCCACAGTCTCGCTGAGATCACCGCCATCGACCCACAGCCGGGGGAGGACGCCGCGCTGCTGGCCGAGGCCCGGCGGTTGGCGGACGTCGACCAGCTCCGGGAGACCGCGGCCCTGGCTCAAACCGCGGTGTCCGGCGCTCCGGACTGCGATCATGACCAGCCCAGTGCGATCGACCTGGTGGGGCAGGCGCGCCGTCGGCTAGAAGCGGAGAGTGACCCGCAGTTGCAGGCGCTCGGACAACGCCTGGCAGAGGCCGCTGCTGTGCTCGGTGACGTCGCTGCCGAGCTCAGCGGGTACCTCGAGACGCTCAACGCCGACCCGGCCCGGTTGGAGCAGGTGCTGGGCCGCCAAGCCGACCTCAAGCGGCTCACCCGCAAGTACGGTGCAGACGTCGACGGCGTCCTCGCCTGGGCCCAACAGGCCCACCAGCGCCTGGCCGGCCTGGACACCTCCGAAGAAGCCATTGCCGCGATGACGGCCCGGCGAGCCCAACTGGCCACCGAGCTGACCCGGCACGCCACCGCACTCACCGCGGCCAGGACCGCGGCCGGCCGGGAGCTCGGGGATGCCGTCACCGCCGAGCTCGCCGGGTTGGCGATGGGCCAGGCGCAGCTGTCCGTATCGGTCTACCCGACCTTGGCCGCCGACGGTGACGATGCCGCGCTCACCATTGCCGGGACGCGGCTTCGGGCCGGCCCGGAGGGTGTCGACGAGGTGGAGCTGCGCCTGGCGCCGCACCCCGATTCCGGGTCGCTGCCGGTGCACAAGGGCGCCTCTGGCGGCGAGCTGTCCCGGGTGATGCTGGCGCTGGAGGTCGTGCTGGCCGATGCCGACCCGGTACCGACGATGGTCTTCGATGAGGTCGACGCCGGCGTGGGAGGGCGCGCCGCGGTAGAGATCGGGCGGCGGCTGGCCCGGCTTGCGCGCAGCCACCAGGTCGTTGTGGTGACCCACCTGGCTCAGGTCGCCGCCTACGCCGATCGACACCTGGTGGTGGACAAGGCGACCCAGGCCACCGGGTTGACCCGCAGCGGGGTCCGGGAGCTCGACGAGACGGCCCGGGTTGGTGAGCTGGCTCGGATGCTGGCCGGACTGGACGACACCGACACCGGCCGCGCACACGCGGAGGAGTTGCTTTTGTCCGCTAAAGCGGACAAAGCTCGTGAGTGGGAAACAAGGTTCCGGCATCGGGCGACAAGCTAGAGCCACTCACAAGCTTTAGCCCCGGCGCGCCTCCCCGCCCTAGGACGCGGCTTTTGCCACCATCGTGAGCATGAAAATCGCCGGTCTGCTCAGCCGATCCGGCCGTGAGCTGCCCGGGGTGATCGGGCCGGCCAGGGTGGATCGCCGTGCCGATGTGCTGGCCCGGCGGGTCGGTCGCGGGGACATCGCGGTGTTCGACCAGGTCGATCTTGATCGCCGAACCGCCGACGTGCTGGTGGCTGCGGGCATCACCGCGGTCATCAACGCCGCACCGTCGATTTCCGGTCGGTTTCCGAATCTGGGTCCTGAGATCCTCATCTCTGCGGGCATCGTGCTGATTGACGGTGTCGGATCAGAGGTGTTGCGGATCAAAGAGGGCAGCCGGTTGCGACTGCATGACGGTCGCGTATATGTCGGCGACACCGAGGTCGCTTGCGGCATCGAACAGTCCGCCAACTCGATCGCCGATCTGATGATCGAGGCCAAGTCCGGGCTGTCCGCTCAACTTGAGGCGTTCTCGGCGAACACCATCGAGTTTCTTCGGCACGAGCGAGCCCTGATCATCGACCGGGTCGGCGTGCCCGATGTCGAAGTTCCGATCCGCGGCCGGCAGGTGCTGGTAGTGGCCGCCGGCTACAACCACGTCGCCGACCTGGCCGCGCTGAAGCACTTCATCCGGGAGTACCACCCGGTGCTGATCGGCGTCGAGGCGGGAGCTGACGCACTGCGCGCCGCGGGGCATCGACCGCACCTCATCGTCGGCGACCCGTATCAGGTGCAGACCGAGACCCTTAAATCAGCCCGGGAGGTTGTGGTGCCCGCCCAACCTGACGGCTTCGCTCCGGGGCTGGAGCGGATCCAGGATCTGGGAATCGGCGCGGTGACCTTCCCCGCGGTGAGCAACCCAGAGGATCTCGCCCTGCTGCTGGCCGAGGCGCACGGCGCCGAATTGGTGGTCGCCGTCGGGTTCCAGGCCACCTTGCACGAGTTCCTCGACCGGGGGCGGTCAGGGTCCAACCCGTCGACCTTCCTCACCCGCCTGAGGTTGGGTAGCAAACTCATCGACGGCCATGCCGCCGCCGCGCTGTATCGCAGCCGGGTCTCGGCAGGCGCCGTGCTGCTCATAGTTGCCGCGGCGCTCGCCGCGGTGGTCGCGGCGCTGCTGGTCTCCAACATCGGTGGCGCCTACGGCGTCCTGGTCGGCGGTACGTGGGACGACCTCGTCTCCTGGGTCAAGGGATTGGTATAGACCGTGATCTCACTGCGGTATCACGTGGTGTCCATCGCCGCCGTCTTCCTGGCGCTTGCCCTCGGGGTGGTGCTCGGGTCCACCGCCATCAGCGATCGGTTGCTGTCCGGGCTCAGCTCCAACCGGGATGACCTGGGTCGCCAGGTGAGTGATCTCCAGGCCCAGCGCAACGCGTTGAATGCCCAGTTGGCCAACGCGGATACCTTCGGTGCGGCGGTCGGTCCGCGCATCGTTAGCGGCGCCCTGCGTGGCCGCTCCGTGGTGCTGGTCACCACGGCAGATGCCGCTCCGGCCGACCGCGATGCGCTGACCGGGCTGTTGAGCAGCGCTGGCGCCACCGTCACCGGTGAGCTGCAGCTCACCGACGCATTCACCGATCCCTCCCGCTCTGACCAGCTCAGCGAGCTGTCCACCCGTTTGCTACCGGCCGGGCTGCGGCTGCCTACCGCGTCGGACGCCGGGACGCTGGCCGGCGGCCTGCTCGGTTCGCTGCTGCTGATCAACCCGAACAACGGCAAGGCGCAGGCCACCCCGGCGGAGACCACTGCGGTGCTCGCCGGGCTCGGTGACGGTGGCTTCGTCCACGCCGGCCCGCGGGTGCTGCCGGCTCAGCTTGTTGTCGTACTCACCGGCGGCGCGAATCGCGGCAACGGTAGCGGGGATCGGGCTGGCATCCTGGCCCGGTTCGCCACCCAACTCGATCACGCCGGTGCCGGCGCGGTGCTCGCCGGTAGGCCGGGGTCAGCCGACGGTAATGGTCCGATCGGCGTGGTGCGGGCAGACACCGCGGCAGCCTCCGTGCTGTCCACCGTCGATGACGTGAGCACCGCGGCGGGGCGGGTGGTGACCGTTTTGGCGCTGGCCGAGCAGGCGCAAGGACATGCCGGGCGCTACGGCACCGGCGGCAACGCACAGGCCATGGTTCCCGCGATCCAGGGCTGATCGGCGAGGCGGTGCTTCGTGACCACCGCCGGTAGTGTTACCGTGAGGTTCCGTGGTCGGCGGCATGCCGCCAGCTGCATCGCAACCGGTCGAATCGAATGGCCGGTCCGGACCACGGGAGAAGGTCTTGGTCAAGCCCGCCAGCCCAACCAGGTACCTGTTCGTCACCGGGGGCGTCGCCTCCTCACTGGGTAAGGGACTCACTGCGTCGAGCCTGGGCCAGCTGTTGACCGCCCGCCGGCTGCGGGTGACCATGCAAAAGCTGGATCCCTACCTCAACGTCGACCCAGGAACGATGAACCCGTTCCAGCACGGTGAAGTGTTCGTCACCGACGACGGCGCCGAGACCGATCTGGACATCGGGCACTACGAGCGGTTCCTGGACCGCAACCTCGGTCGTAAAGCCAATGTCACCACCGGCCAGGTTTACTCGGCGGTGATCGCCAAGGAGCGGCGGGGGGAGTACCTTGGCGATACCGTGCAGGTGATCCCGCACATCACCGACGAGATCAAGTCCCGGATCCTGGCGATGTCCGAGCCCGGCGACGATGATCGTCCACCGGATGTGGTGATCACCGAGATCGGCGGCACCGTCGGGGACATCGAGTCGCTGCCGTTTCTGGAGGCGGCTCGCCAGGTGCGCCACGACGTCGGCCGGGACAACTGCTTTTTCCTGCACGTCTCTCTGGTGCCCTACCTTGCCCCTTCCGGTGAGCTGAAGACCAAGCCGACCCAGCACTCCGTGGCCACCTTGCGCAACATCGGTATCCAGCCCGACGCCCTGGTCTGCCGCGCTGACCGGGAGATCCCGGACGCGCTCAAGCGCAAGATCGCGCTGATGTCGGACGTGGATATCGACGGGGTGGTCGCGGCGCCGGACGCGCTATCCATCTATGACATCCCCAAGGTGTTGCACTCCGAGGGCCTGGATGCCTACGTGGTGCGGCGGCTCGGGCTGCCCTTCCGCGACGTGGACTGGACGGAGTGGGGGGATCTGCTCGACCGGGTGCACGCACCGACGGAGGTGGTGCGGATCGCCCTGGTAGGCAAGTACGTCGACCTGCCGGATGCCTACCTGTCGGTGACCGAGGCGCTGCGCGCCGGAGGTTTCGCGCACCGAGCCAGGGTCGAGATCCGCTGGGTGCCCTCGGACACCTGCGAGACCCTCGCGGGCGCGGAGGCCGCGCTGGCCGGGGTGGATGGGGTGCTGGTGCCCGGCGGATTCGGAGTGCGCGGGATCGAGGGCAAGATCGGGGCCATTCACCATGCTCGCGTCCACGGGATCCCGGCGCTGGGTCTGTGCCTGGGCCTGCAGTGCATGGTGATCGAGGCCGCTCGCAACCTGGCCGGGCTCGACGGTGCCGGTTCAACGGAGTTCGACCCGACCTCGGCGCATGCGGTGATCTCCACCATGGCTGATCAGGCGGATATCGTCGCCGGTCAAGGTGATATGGGTGGGACGATGCGGCTGGGTGGTTACCCAGCATCGCTGGAGCCGGGTTCGGTGGTGGCCCGGGCGTACGGCACGACCGAAGTCCGTGAACGGCACCGGCACCGCTACGAGGTGAACAACGCCTACCGGGACAAGCTCGCCGGTGCCGGCCTGGTGATCAGCGGGACGTCGCCGAACGGCCATCTGGTCGAGTTCGTCGAGCTGCCGCAGCGCACGCATCCGTTCTTCGTCGGCACCCAGGCCCATCCCGAGCTCGCCAGCCGGCCCACCCGCCCACACCCACTGTTCGTCGCCTTCGTCGCGGCGGCGCTGAACTACCGGGCTGCGGACTGGTTGCCGGTTGAGATGCCGGCGAGGCTTCGGTGAGCTCACCGCACGATTTCGAGGTATCCGGCAGCGACACACTGCACGTCGGCCGGGTCCTCGCGCTGCGGCTGGACCAGGTGCGGATGCCCGGTGGCCGGACCGTCGGGCGCGAGGTTGTCGAGCACCCGGGGTCGGTGGCAGTCCTGCCGCTACACGATGACACCTCGGTGGTGATGATCGACCAGTACCGGCACCCGGTGGGACGCCGGATGCGGGAGCTGCCTGCCGGGTTACTCGACGCGCCGGGGGAGGAGCCGGTGGCGGCGGCCCAGCGGGAGCTGCTGGAGGAGACCGGCTTCACCGCCCGGGAGTGGTCGGTGCTCGTCGACATCGCGCCTTCGCCCGGATTCAGCGACGAGGTGGTGCGAATCTATCTGGCGCGCGGGTTGGCCGAGGGTGGCCGACCCACCGGTCCCGACGACGAGGAGGCCGACCTGGTCGTCGTCCGCCGGCCACTGGTCAAGGCGGTCTGCCAGGTGCTGGCCGGTGAGATCATCAGCGCGCCGGCAGTCGCCGGGTTGCTCGCCGCGCAGGCTGTACTGGCGGGGACTGCCCAGCCGCGGCCGGTCGACGCGGCCTGGCCGGACCGCCCGACCCGCTTCGCCGATCGTGGAGGCATGCGGAGGTGAAGATCGGTGTTCCACGGGAGCTGAAGGTCCACGAGTACCGGGTCGCGCTCACACCTGCCGGGGTGCACGAGTTGACCCGCCGCGGGCATGACGTGCTGGTCGAACGCGACGCCGGGGTCGGCTGCGCGTTTCCCGACGAGGCTTACCTGGACGCGGGTGGCCGCATCGTGGCACAGGCCGACGATGTGTGGGCCGCGGCCGAGCTGGTGCTCAAGGTGAAGGAGCCGGTGGCGCCGGAGTACCACCGGATGCGCAAGGGGCAGATTCTCTTCACCTATCTGCATCTGGCCGCTTCGGTGGAGTGCACGACCGCGTTGATCGACGCCGGGATCGACGCCATCGCCTATGAAACCGTGCAGCTGGCTGATGGTTCGCTGCCCCTGCTCGCCCCGATGAGCGAGGTCGCCGGGCGAATGGCCCCGCAGGTGGGAGCGCACTGCTTGGAACGCATGCAGGGCGGCCGTGGAGTGCTGCTCGGCGGCGTCTCCGGGGTGCCCGCCGGCAAGGTGGCGGTGCTCGGTGCGGGGGTGGCGGGGATGAACGCCGCCACCATCGCGCTGGGCCTGCAGGCCGAGGTGGTGGTGCTTGATACCAACATCAACCGGCTGCGGGAGATCGACTTCGGGTACCGGGGCCACCTGCAGACCATCGCCTCGAACGCCTATGAGGTGGATAAGGCGTGCCTGTGGGCGGACCTGGTGATCGGGGCCGTGCTACGACCCGGCGCGAAGGCTCCGACCCTGGTCAGCCATGACCTGGTCGGCCGGATGCGTCCGGGATCGGTGCTGGTGGACATCGCCATCGACCAGGGTGGCTGCTTCGCCGACTCGCGGCCCACGACGCACGCCGACCCCACCTTCACCGTGGGCAACTCGGTGTTCTACTGCGTGGCCAACATGCCGGGCGCGGTACCGCACACTTCCACCTATGCGCTGACCAATGTCACGCTGCCCTACATCTGCGCGCTGGCCGACAAGGGCCTACGGCAAGCAGTGCAAGACGACCCGGCGCTGGCCCGGGGGGTCAATGTGGCGCGGGGCGCGGTGGTATCCGCTGAAGTCGCCAGGGCGCACGGCCTTGAGTACCTACCGCTGGCCGGGGAACTCGGGTGAGTACCGCCCCTTCGACCGTCGACTCCCCTTCGGTTGCTCACCACGATGGCGTGCTGCCACCCGCGCTGGCTGCGGTGATCTCTGATTATCTGGATCACCTTGCGGTGGAACGCGGCACGTCGACCAACACGCTGGATTCCTATGCCCGCGACCTGCGCCGCTACGCCGCCCACCTGGCGTCGACCGGGGTCACGGGGCTCGCCGCGGTGCGCGAGGACCAGGTCACCGGCTTCCTCGCCGCGCTGCGTGAGGGGGCCGGTGGATACCGGCCGCTGGCGCCGTCCTCCGCGGCCCGAGCGCTGGTCGCGGCACGTGGTCTGCACCGGTTCGCCCTCCGGGAGGGAGTGGTGCCGGCTGACGTCACGGCCGAAGTCCACCCCCCGAGCCCGCCGAAACGGCTGCCCAAAGCCCTCGGTGTGCACGACGTGCTGCGGTTGCTCGAGGTGTTCCCCGCAGACGGGGGCCCTCGCTGCCTGCGCGACCGGGCGCTGCTGGAATTTCTGTACTCCACCGGTGCACGGATCTCCGAGGCAGTCGGGCTGGACCGCGACGACGTCGACGGCCCGGCTCGCACCGTGCTGTTGCGCGGCAAGGGCGGCAAGCAGCGGCTGGTTCCGGTGGGCCGGCCGGCGCTGGCCGCGTTGGATGCCTACCTGGTCCGCGGGCGTCCCACCTTCGCTGCCCGCGGGCGGGGTCTGCCGGCGGTTTTCCTCAACGCCCGCGGTGCCCGGTTGTCCCGCCAGAGCGCCTGGGCGGTGCTGCGCGACGCCGCGGCGCGCACCGAGATCGCAGCCGCGGTATCACCGCACACCCTGCGGCACTCCTTTGCGACCCACCTACTGGAGGGTGGCGCGGACGTGCGGGTGGTGCAGGAACTGCTCGGCCACGCCTCGGTGACCACGACGCAGGTCTACACCCTGGTGACGGTGGACAACCTGCGTGAGGTCTACGCCACTGCCCATCCGCGGGCGCGGGGCTAGCGCCTTGTGAGTGGCGATGCGAGCTATCACTCACATCCCCACTCACGGGGACAGCTACGCTGCCCAAACCATTCGCTCGGAAGGAGGGGATCGGTTTCATGTCGACCTGGGCATCCGCGCAACAGCCGCTGGTCGAGCCTGCCGCGCTGATCTCCCCCGACGCCGGAGCAGTCGACGATGGGGCACGTGGCGACGGGGTCGATCCCGTCGGGCGCCGGCACCGCGTGGTGCCGCAGCCACCCCCGCTGGATCGGCACGGTCCGGCCCGGGTTCTGGCGATCTGCAACCAGAAAGGCGGCGTCGGCAAGACCACCTCGACGATCAACCTCGGGGCCGCGCTCGCCGAGTACGGTCGCCGGGTGCTGCTGGTCGACTTCGATCCGCAGGGCGCCCTGTCGGTCGGGCTCGGGATGTCCTCGCATGACCTGGACCGCACCGTCTACAACCTGATCATGGACCAGGGTGTCTCGATGGGCGAGGTCGTCCGGTCGACGTCGGTGCCGGGCATGGACCTGCTGCCCAGCAATATCGACCTGTCCGCTGCGGAAGTGCAATTGGTGACCGAGGTGGGTCGCGAGCAGGCGCTCGGGCGAGCTCTGCGCCCGCTGGTACCGAACTATGACTTCATCCTGGTCGACTGCCAGCCGTCGTTGGGTCTGCTCACCATTAATGCGCTGGCCTGCGCGGATGGCGTGCTGATCCCGCTGGAGTGCGAGTACTTCAGCCTGCGCGGAGTTGCTTTGCTGATGGATACCATCGACAAGGTGCGCGAGCGCCTCAACCCCGATCTGACGATCGTCGGCATCCTCGCCACGATGTACGATCCGCGCACCCTGCACGCCCGCGAGGTGATGGCCCGAGTCGTAGAGGCTTTCGGCGATACCGTGTTCGAAGCCGTGATCAGCCGGACAGTCCGGTTCCCGGAGACCACCGTTGCCGGCGAGCCGATCACCCGGTGGGCACCGAAATCCGCCGGTGCGAACTCCTACCGCACCCTGGCCCGCGAAGTGATCGCGCGATGAGACCTGCTTGCAGGGTCGAATCATCGGAACTGATGGTGTCCGCCCCTGTTGCATCCGGCCGTTTCACGGTGCGGCTGCACAACTTCGAAGGCCCGTTCGATCTACTGTTGCAGCTCATCTCGAAGCATCAGTTGGACGTGACCGAAGTCTCCCTGCACCAGGTGACCGACGAGTTCATCGCCCACCTGCGGGTTCTGGGCGAGTCTTTCGACTTGGACGAGACGACCGAGTTCCTGGTGGTCGCGGCCACGCTGCTGGACCTCAAGGCGGCCCGCTTGTTGCCGTCGGCCGAGGTCGAGGACGAGGCGGACCTCGCGCTACTGGAGGCACGGGATCTGCTGTTCGCCCGGCTGCTGCAGTACCGGGCCTATAAGCAGGTCGCGGCGCTGTTCACTGAGCTCGAATCGGCGGCGATGCGCCGTTATCCCAGGTCAGTGGTGCTCGAAGAGCGGTTTGCCGGTTTGCTGCCTGAGGTGCTGCTCGGGGTCGACGCTGCTCGGTTCGCTGAGATCGCGGCCGCGGTGTTCGGGCCGAAACCGCCGCCACCGACGGTGTCGCTGGAGCATCTACACACTCCCCAGGTGTCGGTGCGCGAGCACGCGGCGCTGCTACTGAGCAGGCTGGAGCGCGAAGGTCAGGCGAGCTTTCGCAGTTTGGTCGCTGACTGCGGACACATCAGAGAGGTGGTCGCCCGTTTCCTGGCGTTGCTGGATCTGTACCGTGCCGCAGTGGTGGTCTTCGACCAGGTCGATCCGCTGGGTGAGCTGTGCGTTCGGTGGACGGGCGGTGCGCAGCAGTCCGCTGCGGTCACCGACTCGGACGAGAAACCGAATAACGATGGGCAAGATGACGAGGATTATCGGTGAACGAAACCGCGCTGATGGAACCATCCGCCGCGACCGACACCCTGCCGGCGCTGCCCGGCGACGATGAGGTCGACGCCGCACTGGAAGCGCTGCTGCTCGTGGTGGACTGCCCGGCGGGCGAGGATGTGCTGGCCAGCGCGTTGGGCCAACCGGTGACGCGGGTAGTAGAGGCGCTGAAGCGGCTGCGGGACGGCTACGCTGACGGTGGTCGCGGAATCGACCTGCGGCAGGTCGCTCAGGGATGGCGGTTGCACACCCGCGATGTGTATGCGCCGTTCGTGGAGCGGTTGTTGCTGGACGGGCAGCGGGCGAAGCTCACCCGCGCGGCCCTGGAAACCTTGGCGGTCGTGGCCTACCGGCAGCCGGTAACCCGCTCGCGAGTCGCTGCGGTACGCGGGGTGAACGTTGACGGGGTGATGCGAACGCTGCTGGTCCGGGGTTTGATCGAGGAAGTCGGGACTGACCCGGAGACCCACGGTGTGCTGTACCGCACGACGGAGCTTTTCCTGGAGCGGCTCGGGCTGTCCTCATTGGAGGACCTACCCCCGATCGCCCCCCTGTTACCCGATATCGACACTATTGAAGATGTCCCCTGCTAAGACGATGTCCCAATCTAAGGCGATGGCTCAGGTGATGTGCCAGTCGAAGGCTGACTCTCAATCAAGCCCTGGGTTGCCACGGCTGCACAAGGTGCTCGCTCAGGCCGGGGTCGCCTCCCGACGTGCCGCCGAGGAGATGATCGCCCGCGGGCGGGTCCAGGTCGACGGGGTCGTGGTGCGCGAGATGGGCGTGCGAGTCGACCCCGACCACGCGGTCATCCACGTCGATGGCATGCGGTTGGAACTGCGTTCCGACGTGGAGCACCTGGCGTTGAACAAGCCGCGCGGCGTGCACTCCACGATGTCCGACGACCGCGGCCGGCCCTGTGTCGGCGACTATGTCGCCGACCGGGCGCAGCGCCTGTTCCACGTCGGCCGCCTCGACGCGGACACCGAAGGCCTGCTGCTGCTGACCAACGACGGGGACTTGGCGCACCGGCTGATGCACCCTTCTTACCGAGTGCTCAAGACCTACCTTGCTGAGGTACCCGGTCCGGTACCCCGGTCGCTGGGTCGGACGCTGCGCGCCGGAGTGCATTTCGACGACGGTCCGGTGGTTGTCGACGGATTCCGGGTCGTGCAGGCCATGCCCGGCAAGGCGCTGGTCGAGGTGGTGCTGCACGAGGGTCGCAAGCACATCGTGCGCCGGCTGCTCACCGAGGTCGGGCACCCGGTGCTGCGGTTGGTGCGTACCGCCATCGCCGATGTCCGCCTCGGTGAGCAGCGTCCCGGCACGGTCCGGGTGTTGTCGCGCCCTGAGGTGGGAGCCCTCAACCGCGCGGTCGGCCGGTAGCCGGCCGGGCCCGGACCGGTCACGGTTGTCATGGGGTGGCTCTGCTCTCCGCGGAGTGCCCGGTCAGCTTCAGGAACACGTCGTCCAGGGTTGGTCTGTGCGGCCGACGTCCTGCACGGGATGCTCTGCAGGTCCAGCCGTCGCAGCGCCTCGATCAGTGACTTCGCGCCGCCGTCTATGACGATGCTGATCCGGCGACCCTGGGTGTCGAGCGTGGGTTGCCCGCTGCCGATCTCGGCGAGCACCGGGGTTCATCGAGCATGACCACCTCCGGGTTGGCGACCAGCGCACCGGCTAGGTCAAGCCGCCTGCGCATGCCTCCGGAGTAGGTCTTCGCGGTCCGCTCGGCGGCCTCGTCGAGGCGAAATCGGGTGATCAGGGCCCGGGCCTAGCGCCGGGGCATCCCGTACAGCCGGCTGATCACGTACAGATTCTCGAACCCGGTGAGGTTCGCATCGACTGCCGCGTACTGCCCGGACAGCCCGATCTTGCCGCGCACCCCGTGCGGATCCGTGAGCACGTCTACACCCGCCACCCGGGCCCACCCCGCATCCGGTTCGCAGCAACGTGCTGAGAATGCGGACGGCAGTCGTCTTGTCGGTGCCGTTGGGCCCCAGCAGGCCCAACACGGTGCCCTGGGGAATCTGCAGGTCGATGCCGTCGAGCGCCCGGGTCGAGCCGAAGGTCTTCACCAGGCCCTCGGCCTCAACCGCCAGTGCGGACATACCGCCTCCTCGATGGGGATCCTCACTGGTGTGACGGTATCCGGCGGTACCGACAGACTGCGCGGGGTTTTCGCCCGGTCGGCCCCACGGCTCGGTCTCGGAGGCTAAGGCGGGCAGAATGGGCTGGTAACGAGTCGGGAGGTCAGCCGGGTGCATCGAGGCGACGGATTGCGCGGCGTGGTGGCGGTGGACGGGCCAGCCGGTACCGGGAAGTCCACGGTGGCTCGCCGGCTGGCGGCGTGGCTGGGTGCCCGGTATCTCGACACGGGGGCGATGTATCGAGCCGCCGCGCTCGGCGTCTTGCGAGCAGGCGTCGACACTGCCGACGCCGACGCGGTGTCAGAGGTGGTGGCCCGGAGCCACATCGAGGTGGGCACTGACCCGGCCAGCTCCAGCGTGCTGTTGGAAGGCGAGGACGTCTCCCGGGAGATCCGTGGCTCGGCGGTGACGACTGCGGTGAGCCCGGTTTCCGCGGTGTCCCAGGTGCGTGGGCTGCTCGTGGCTCAGCAGCGCCGGATCATCGTCGATGCTACTGCAGGCGGCGGAATCGTCGTGGAGGGACGCGACATCGGGACGGTCGTGGTACCCGACGCGCCGCTGAAGGTCTTTCTCACTGCGACCGCGGCGCAGCGAGCGGCGCGTCGAGCCGCCCAGGATGGTGTCGAGGACCTGGCCGAGGTCCGTCGCGCCGTCGAGCGCCGCGACCGGTTCGACTCCACCCGGGCTACTTCCCCGATGTGCGCCGCCGGTGATGCAGTTGAGCTGGATACCACCGCATTGGACATCGAAGCCGTGCTGGGTAGGCTGCACGAGCTGGCCGTCGCGCGTGGCCTGGTCGTCCTGGAAGTTCGGGGCCGGACGTGACATCTGGGCTGATCCCCGAGGACCCGGCTCAGGAGGAGTTGCCACCGGGTACCTGGCGATGGTTACAGGGCTTCACCCGCTGGATCGGGACTTGGTGCTTCTACGTCGGTTACCGGCTGCGAGTCCGGCATCGGGAACGGATTCCTGCGACCGGACCCGTTGTGGTGGTGGCCAATCACAGCGCGATGGTCGACGGCCCGTTGTTGTACGGCCTGGTGGGGCGGCGCAGTTCGTTCCTGATCAAGCAGGAGATGTTCCGTGGACCGCTCGGCTGGGTCCTGCCCCGGATCGGGCAGTTGGCGGTGCGTCGCGGTGAGGTCGACCGTGCGCCGCTGCTCACCGCGGTCCGGTTGCTACGTCATGGCGGGGTGGTGGTGGTGTTCCCGGAGGGCACCCGCGGGACTGGCGACGTGGCCAGCGCGCAGCACGGCGCCGCGTGGTTGGCCCGGGCAGGGGGGGCGAGGATGCTGCCGGTGGCGATCCGCGGCACCCGCCGACCTGCGGGTAGCGACCGCCGGTTCCGGCCGGCTGTCGATGTCCTGATCGGGCAACCGTTCGCGGTGCCTCCGGGCAAGGGACGAACCGCCTTGACGACCGCCACCACCGAGATACGCAACCGGCTGGCCGTGCTGGTCACCGAGCTTGATGCGATCCGCTGCCTGGGCCGGCCAGGTGCGGCCCGAACGGAGAGAGCGTGATGAGCAGTCTGGCGCCCGGCGACGGGATCTGGTCCGACGAGGCTGAATGGGCGGCGCTGGACGAGGGCGAGGGTCTCGACGCCGACGCGGATGTGGCGCTCGAGCAGCCGGTGCTCGCCGTGGTGGGTCGCCCCAACGTGGGCAAGTCGACGCTGGTCAACCGGATCCTCGGCCGTCGCGAGGCGGTGGTGCAGGACGTGCCGGGGGTGACCCGGGACCGGGTGGCCTACGACGCGCTGTGGAATGGGCGCCGGTTCACTCTGGTGGACACCGGGGGATGGCAGGCCGACGCGCGTGGTCTGCAGGCCGCGGTGGCCGCGCAGGCGGAGCTCGCGATGCGCACCGCGGACGCGGTTCTGCTGGTGGTCGACGCCATGGTGGGTGCCACCGCGGCGGAGGAGGCGGTGGCGCGAGTGCTGCGCCGATCGGCCACTCCGGTGGTGCTGGCGGCGACCAAAGTGGACGACGAGCGGGCGGTCGCCGACACCGCGGCGCTGTGGTCGTTAGGTTTGGGCGAGCCGCACCCGGTGAGCGGCTTGCACGGTCGCGGCACCGGCGATCTGCTCGACGCCGTGCTGGAGGTCTTGCCCTCCGCACCGCGGGACCTCGCCGCTCGCCCCGGGGGACCGCGCCGGGTCGCGCTGGTCGGCAGACCCAACGTGGGAAAGTCGAGCCTGCTCAACCGGTTGGTGGGTGAGCAGCGATCGGTGGTGCACGAGGTCGCCGGCACCACGGTGGATCCGGTGGACTCGCTGGTGGACCTCGATGGCGAGACGTGGCGGTTCGTGGACACCGCCGGCCTGCGCAAGCGGGTGCGGACCGCCAGTGGCACCGAGTACTTCGCCTCGCTACGCACCCGCGCGGCGATCGAGGCGGCTGAGGTGGTGGTGGTCCTCATCGACGCCGGCGAGCCGATCACCGAGCAGGATCAGCGCGTGATCACCTCGGTGATGGAGTCCGGTCGGGCGCTGGTGGTGGCGTTCAACAAGTGGGACCTGGTCGACGAGGACCGACGCCGTGAGCTGACCAGGGAGCTGGATCGCGATCTGGCCAGGGTGCAATGGGCGCAGCGGGTGAACATTTCGGCGCTCACCGGCCGATCAGTCAGCAAGATCGCCCCATTCCTGCGTACCGCCCTGGAATCCTGGGACCGGCGGGTGCCCACCGGGCAGCTCAACGCGTGGCTGTCCGACGTGATCGCCGCGACGCCGCCGCCGGTACGCGGAGGGCGGCCGCCCAAGGTGCTTTTCGCCACCCAGGCCGGCACCCGGCCGCCTACCTTCGTGCTGTTCACCACGGGCTTCCTCGAGGCCGGTTACCGCCGATTCCTGGAACGGCGGCTCCGGGAGACGTTCGGTTTCACCGGCAGCCCCGTGCGCATCTCGGTCCGAGTCCGGGAGCGGCGGTCCCGATAACAGAGATATCGGTCACGACCTTTGGACCGGTGCGCGCGACAGGGGCAAGCTGGAAGCACGGCCACGACTCGACCGAAAGGTGTGGTGTGCGTACCACGATTGAGGTGTTCTCTGATTTCGTCTGCCCCTTCTGTTATCTCGCTGAGCAGCCGCTCGCGGACGCGGTCGAGGGCGGTGACGTGCAGATCGCCTGGCGACCCTTCGAGCTGCGACCAGAACCCACGCCGACGCTGCGGCCCGAGGGCGACTACCTGCAGTCGACCTGGCAGCAGGTCGTTTACCCGATGGCCGAGCGCCTGGGCGTCCCGATAGTGCTGCCCCGGGTGTCCCCGCAGCCCTACAGTCGTCTCGCCTTCGAGGGCTTCGCCTATGCCGCGCAACGCAGCCTTGGACGGCGTTACACGGAGCGGATCTTCCGGGCGTTCTTCGTCAAGCAGCGCGACATCGGGCGAGTAGAGGTCCTGGCAGACGTCGCCGCGGAGTTAGGCCTGGACGCCGACGATTTCCGCGCGGCGCTGGAGTCCGGCCGCTACGCCGATGCGCACCAGCAGGCGCTGCGCCGGGCACAGGAGCTGGAGATCACTACCGTGCCCACGTTCGTCGTCGACGGGCGACGGCTCGAGGGAGTGCCCTCCGCTGAGGCACTGCACCGACTGCTCGATGAAGCGGTGGCCCTGAGCTAGCCGTCTCGACTGCGCTAGGCTGTGTAGGCGCCCGAGAGGGCGTGGCCGGGACGTGGCGCAGCTTGGTAGCGCACTTGACTGGGGGTCAAGGGGTCGCAGGTTCGAATCCTGTCGTCCCGACCATATCGTAGCAGGTCAGGGGTCAGATTCTCACCTAGGGAATCTGACCCATTGATCATTTGTCATCATTTTGTCATCAGGACTGACCACCATGAGGTGACATATCACAACCCTTCGTGGTGGTGTCCGTGACGGGTCTAAGGAGGCACAGACAAGATCGACTGGGGTTCGTCTATCGGGTGGTGGCAGGAGGTCAGCGGAAACGGCAGGTGCGAGAATGCCTGACATGGCGCACAAGCGGGCTGGTCTGCTCGCCCAGATCGAAGTGGGCGTGCTTGACGACTCGGTGCTGCTGTCGTCGTTGCTGCAGAAGTGCATCGTACTCGGCGGGAAGGCCGGATCGGCGAAGATGCGCGACTGGGCTCGTCAGGAGCTCAACGGCTACCAGGACGTCCAGAATATTCCCGACTATCGCCGGTCATCTTCTGCCGATCACGATCGGCTGCGCGCACAGGTCAAGGTGGTGATCACCAATCTGGCTGGCTACAACCCGATCACTCGGTCGCTCTCCGCGTCCGATCTAGGCGACCAACTCTGCAAGATCCTTGCGGACAGCAAGGTTGAACTGGAAGTTGTCCCTCTGGGCGCCAATATCGGCCAACTGGAGGCGTTGGCCAGCAGCAACGAGGACGAGCACAAGCTCGTCCCGTACTGGGCAGATGCCATGCTCCAGACACTGAACGACCACTGCATCGACTCGACCACCAGCCGCGCGGTATCGATCTACTGGTCGGTGTCTCGTGCGTCATTCCAGGGGCTGATGGTCCGGGTTCGGACGGCTCTGTCCGAACTAGTCGCCGAACTGATCGCGCTCACCCCTGAAGACCAGGAGGTGCCGGACAAGCTTGCCGCTGATCAGGCGACTCAGTTCGTGATCACAGGAAATCGCCCCACGATCAACTACAGCCTCCAGCACGCTACCCATGGCGGCACGAACGTCGCCGTCGCGCCCCCTGTGTCTGGGCCGGTGATCGTGTCAGGAGGGCAGGGCACCGCGATCGGCAGCCAGACCGCCAGCGGCGTGAACTCCAGTGTGGTGGGCAGCCAGACCGTGCAGGGCGACCACAATGCCATCGCTGGACGGGACGTCGCCAACACCGGCACCAAGGAGCAACCCGCGAAAGAGGGCTGGTGGGCGCGGTTGCGCAAGCGAGGCATGGTTGTCGCCTTCGCCACCATCATCGGCGGCATCGCCACCGTTGCTGGCACCGGCGTGGCTGTGTTCACCTGGATCGGCTGGACACCCTGGAACTAGGCCAGTGATCCGCCATGATTCACCTGTCGCCGCGAAGCGCAGCAAGGAACACGGAGGATAAGTTCAGGGCCGACCCGCAAAGCACTGCCCGCGATGGTAACCGGGGAGCGATCAGGCCGCGGGGCGCACCGAACCTGCAAGTAGCAGGGCCGCGCTGGGGCTGACCGGCTGGGTTTAGTCGTGGCTCATCGCCTGACCAGCTCCGGTGTGGTCGGGCTGGTCCTTGCACCGTGTATCGTCCACCTGCCCAGCTACCCGGATCACGGAGAATCAGCCATGAGCGACGAAGAGAGCTATGAAGGCACTCGCCCTCCGCACCTTAAAAATGGCATACCGTGCGAGGCGTTCAGGAACTGGCCAGAGGGCTCGGAGCTATGCAACGAACCCGCTATGTTTGAGGTTGAGCGGGCTGTCGACGTGAACATGACCGTGTGCGCGGCCCACCTCGGGCCGATTCTCCAGTACGCCAGATATGTTGTGTGGCCGCCTTGCGTGCTGTGGATCGGGCCGGGCCACCGCCCGCGTAACTCGTTGCCCCGGGGTGGGCCAGAGATCAAGGAACGCGAGCGCAGGATCTTCGGCTCTTAAGGGGTTGGCTGTCTTATGAGTTAGTTGTGTTGTTGATAAATCGTTTTCTGGAGTTAAGAATACTGCGTGGTTACCGCACAGTATAAGAACCTGCTGAGTGGCTGCGCAAGCAGATGTCAGCGCTGGTTGGCATCAATGCGGTTGCTTGAGTTCTTGCCTTGGAAAATGTGCATACAGTATTGCCAACTGAATTTCATGGTTGAACTCTGAATGTTGTAACACTGCTATATCATCTTTCCAGTGACGAAAATTTGTGGAGTACCTTTGTATGGCCGCTGTGCCCCTTTCGCGTATTAGGTCGATATTTTTCTCATGGACGTAATACAGGAGAATTGCATGGCGAACATGTGATGGTGTGTAGCGGAGAACTTGTTTTAAGTTTTCGTCAACCTCCCCTTGTCCATCCCAGAATTTTGCCTCACCGACGTACGCTTTGCGTGTTGGGTCTCCGTGTTCGACTTCTACGTAGATGTCGCTTTTGCCTCCGCCGATGAATACTTCTCGATGTGCGGTGTCAAATACGAGGTTTAGTGCCGTAACGAGTGTGCTTGTGATGTCTTCTTCTTTTAGGGACGCGTAGGTAGACGGGTACCTTTGGGCTGAGTCGATCCACTGACGACAGATGCGCACCAAGTCGGTGAACGTTTCGGGTTTTATAGCGAAGGATAGGGTAACGGGTGAGTGGGCAAGAGTGACGTCATCTTGTATGTGTTGATCTTCAGCTATGGTCTCGATGAGAAGTGGTGGGCACTCTCTGGCTACTAGTTCGATTGTCTCAGTGATTTGTTGTTTAATTCGTCCGAGGAGTTTTCTTCGTGTGGCTACCGCCTCGGCGAGATCCTGGATCAGTTGTTGTTCGTACTGATCTAGTTCAGGATTAACGAGTTCGATGAACTGATCTAAAAACTTCGTGGCGGCAACGATTCTGTCTCGCGGAACTATTTCCCCCGTCTCATCGTCGGTTTGGGGTACGTCTAGCATGACGATGGGGCCGCCCGGAGTTATCTCCCAGATCATCTCTGGCGCGGGCTCGTGGTGCAGGTCAGAACCACAAGGCTCCATATCCCAAGCAGCTGGCCAGGCTTGGAGTAATTCTAAGTTACCTGTCAACGGAAATTTAACGCTCCAACGCCAGTATCGGGTGCTTGCCGTGTCGTTTCGCCGATCGCAAGGGCGTGGTTCTGGGCGTGGGTCCGGGTCTTTCCTTCGGCTGAGTTTTTGTGCGAACCGACGCCAGTCCACGGTTAGCCTGTCGATAAGTTCGGTGTCGCTGGCGGTGACGAACTCGTCCGGGCGTATGCCCTCGGCGTTGCGGCGGGCAGTTCGAGCCTCTTCGTCCATCAGGCCATGAAGTGGATGCTGCTCACGGATGAAGTCACTGAAGAGATAGTTGGACACCAGTCGATTCTCCCGTCCTGGCAACACGGCGGACCGGCCCGCGCGCCAGGTCCCAGTGTGGGACCTGGCATCTTGATCGCTGGATCGACGTTCCAGGGCGTGGCCCTGACCGGCGGCTATTCGGTCTAGGTGGGATGGTCCTCGGTGGTTGGTCCGAATCGCTGTGAGTTGCCGGTGTTCGTGGGTGGTGGTGTGAGGGTGATGCCTAGCACTTTGAGGAGGTCGGCGGTGGGTACATGGTAGCTGAGTCCTGGGCGGATGAGGCGGACGGGGAATTGCCCATCGTGGGCGAGCACAAGCCGCCCTCTACCGCAACCTAGTAGAAAATAAACGGCTTGTGATCGTACTCGATAATGCCCGCGACACCGATCAAGTGCGGCTGCTCCTACCCGGCAGCTCTTCTTGCATGGTGCTGGTGACCAGTCGCCAACAACTGGGCAGTCTCGCCGACGAGAGCGAGGGTGCTACTCACATCACCCTCGGCTATCTCACTAGCAGCGAAGCCCGCCAACTGTTGATCAAAGCGTTAGGGTCGGAGCGTATCGAGGCTGAACCTGAAGCAGTCGATGAGCTTATTCACCGATGTGTTCATCTGCCTATCGCTTTGCGTATCGCCGCCTTGCGTATCAAAGCCGAACCCTACACCTCGCTCAATGTTCTGGTTGGCCAGTTACGGGAACAACGCCAACGAATAGCCGCACTCTCCACAGGAGACAGCGTATATTTTGATATTCGCGCGGTGTTCTCCTGGTCCTACATCGCACTATCGCCGAAAGCGGCTCGCTTGTTTCGGCTGCTTGGTTTGCATCCCGGACCCGACATTGGCACACCAGCCGCTGCATCTCTAGCCGCCCTGCCTGAACACGACACTTGTCAACTGCTCACAGAACTGCTACGAGCATCCCTGCTAGAAGAACCCACCCCAGGGCGTTACAGTTTCCACGATTTACTAAGCGCCTACGCTGCTAAACAAGCGCGTATCGAAGAATCCGAACCACGACAACAAGCAGCACTACACCAAGTACTAGACTACTACCTTCATACCGGCTTCACGGCTAATCGACATCTCGATCCACACCGGAAACCGATCAGTTTACAGGCCCCGCAACTAGACGTCATCCCCGACCAGATCGCCGACTACGGGAAGGCGATGAACTGGTTTACCGCCGAACGTGCCGCTCTCCTCGCCGCCGCTAATTGTGCAGCTGTTCACAGGTTCGACAACCACGCATGGCAACTCCCTTGGTTGCTCGCCACTTTCCTTGACCGACAAGGGCGGTGGAATGATCAGGTGGTCATCCAACAGATTGCCCTAGCCGCTGCCAAACATTTGGGTGACCACACCGCGCAAGCTTCCGCCCACCGCGAGCTTGGCTACGCCCACACCCGGCTTGAGCACCTTGCCGACGGGCTGGTCAACCTTCAGCAGGCTCTTACCCTGTATGAAGAACTCGGCGATCACGACGGTCAAGCTCGCACTCATCTAGCCCTCTCAGAGGTTTGCGAACGGCAGGGCCAGCATACCGAATCATTTGTTCATGATCAACACGCCTTGAATCTTTACCGTACTATTGGTAATCGTGTAGGAGAGGCTTGCGCCCTTAACGCCGCCGGCTGGTACCAGACCCGATTTGGGGATTATCAGCAGGCTCTCATCTACTGTCAGCAAGCCCTGAACCTCAACCGTAAACTCGGCGCAGTTTTCGATGAAGCCGCTACCCTGGATTGCCTGGGCTATATTCACCACCACTTCGGCCAGCATGATCAAGCCATTACCTACTACCAACAAGCCCTCGCCCTATATAGTGAGCTTGGCGACCATTACAACGAAGCCAATGCACTTACCCGCCTCGGCGACGCCCACCACGCTACTGGCGATGTCACTGCCGTCCGCCAAGCCTGGCAGCGAGCATTGACGATCTTCGATCAACTTGGCCAACTCGATCACCTCAACGCTGGCGCGGTTGGTGGGTCGTCGTGAGGCGATCCGGCTGGCTGGGTCGGTCCTGGCAGCTGTGGGGCTGTCTGGCCTGGATGGTGATGAGTACACGCGGGTCGCGCAAGCCGTAGCCTCACCAGGTCGGGTGGATGCTCACGTCATCGAAAATTTGACGATCATGCTCGCGGTCTGCAAACGTCAAGAAGACACACTCGGGCCACGTGAAGTACTCGATACCGTGATAGCTCAACACGCGATTGTGCGCCGTCTCCTCCAGGGTGACTGTTTGGACAAGTTTCGTAAACCGTTGCATCTGGTGGATAGCACTATCGCCTGTACGATCGGTGGCTACCTGATCGATATGGGTCAGTTTGAGGCAGCCAGCCGCTACTTTGCTCGTGCTCGTCGCGCTGCCCACCATGCCAGCAACTCCACCTGTGCCGCTTATGCGGCCATCAACACCAGCTTCGCCGCATTCCAGCGCGGCGATACACCCACCGCCTTGGACACCGCTGCTGCCGCCCGTAGTCTGGCTGCCCGCACAGAGGACTCTCGGCTGAAAGCCCTTGCTGAGGAACAAGCCGCCGGTGCCTACGCACTGGATAACCAGTACATACCGTGTATGCGTGCCTGTGACCGTGCCCATGATCTTCTCGCTAACACCACTATCGGGGGTGTTTCGGCGGATTCACCGGCCTATTGGGTTCATGAAGGCACCCTCAGCAGCAAAACCAGCACCTTCCTCACGTTGTTGGGCAAACCCCGCGAAGCCGTTGATGCCGCCACCATGGCTCAAACACGATTCAACCGCACCTATGTAGGTTTGTATGCACGCTGCCAAGTCCGGCTAGGCCACGCCCTGGTACTCGATAAAGACATCACCCAAGCCGCTCAAGTCCTAGGCGATGCCGCCAGCCACGCAAGCATGTCCCCACGACTGGCCACGGAACTGCACACCGCCCGAACGTTAATGCAACCCTGGCAAAACACCCACGCCGTCAAAACACTCGACGCCCAACTCGAAGCATGTGAAATTATGTCGAATCAGAGCTAGGCAAGATTGTGCCTTCGTTCTAGCACAATACGTCCTGTGCCAAGTCCGACTAGGCCACACCCTCGCCTTATCCACGACGTCACTGAAGCCGCTCGCGTCCTCGGGCAGCCAGCCATGCCTGCCTGTATCCCGACTCACCACAAACCTACACGCCGCCCGAGCACTTATGCAACCCTGGGTAACCACCCCTTCCGTCACACACTCGATGATCAACTCGCTGATTGTGGATTCACGCTGACTACATGTGCAACCCCACCAACGATTTTAGGTGATCAACAGGCATAGACAGTCCGGGCGGCTCCCGCGACTCTCGTCGGGAACCGCGTGGTAGGCAAGCTTTTAGTGGCGTTTATGTGAAAACATGAATAATGGTAAGAAATTTTGCCCATTCTGTCGGGATAATAATTAGCACGTGCCCATCGTGGTCCTTAGAATCACGCACACCAATTATGTGATTATTCGAAGCGACCTCGACGCAAGCCGTTGCTTCGGTGCTGCGACTGCTTTTGCGCCATGAACTATCTGGAAAGTTAATCATGAAGAGGATCTTTTCATGGTTTGCTGCCTAGCCGGGTGGCTATAGCGGAGATGAAATCGACCGATTTCTCCATGCTATAGGCTAGCGCGCATAGCTCATCCCAAGTTCGTTTGTATGCCTGGATTTGCTCTTCTTCGTCGAGAAATAGATTGGAAACTTTACTTTCCAGGTGAATCAAGCTGGGTTTATCGTCGTATGTCAACATGTTAAATGGCCCATTGAGTCCGGTGTGCAGACCGGCGTCGGTTGGAATTATCTGAATAGTAATGTTGCCTCGGTCGACTGTTTCCAAAAGGTAGTGCAATTGCCGAACTAAATCCGAGTCATGGCCGAAATGGCGAGCGAGAACGCTTTGTTCAAGAATTGTGTGCAACTTTATAGGGCTCGTTCGAGAGAGCAATTCCTGTCGGGCCATTCGGTTACTCACTAAGCCGTGTATCTCGGCTTCAGAAAGATCTATCCCGGTGGCGTGAATAATTGCTCTGGCATATTCGGGTGTTTGCAATAGGCCGGGGATTACCAGCGGCTGATAGATGAGGATTGCGCTGGCTTCGCTTTCAAAATCGAGCCATGTTTTCAGGTCTACAGGGAGTTTTCGGCTTCCGTATACATATAACGCACCGCGCTCTTTGGCATGGCGTGCTGCGTCCAGGAGTTCACCGCGGCGCTGATCAGTAACTCCGTAAAGATCTAATAGTTTACGTAGGTCTTTGGGGTAAATTCCGATTTTGGCCTTTTCTTGTTTGCCGATTTTACTCTCCGACATACCAACAGCTTGAGCAACTTGAGCTTGACTTAAGCCAGCTGCCATCCGTAACTTGCGTAGTTCCCTAACCAGCTGCTGTGAACGAAATGATGGACCAACCTGGCGCGCCAAATCCGCAGCACCTCCCTCTCTATGGCCATTCAGCTTAGAGCCATAAATAGCTCTCATGGCGTCACTCTATTGGCCTAACAGGTATTGCGTCCCCTCAATTAAGTAATGCATCCTGTAATTACTGCGGGGGTAGGAAGCATGGCGATCATGTCACAGAGCGAGAGATCGAAATCAACGGAGGCTAATGAAGACGACGAGCCTATTGCTGTGTGGCCGTGGGTTGATCCTGACGGCAGCGATACGAGGGGCGGGGTGGACCGTGGCCAGGACCGTGTGCTGCTGGCGTCGTCGCAGGTCAGTTGGGCGGAGGTCAGGGGACATTTGATAGAGCTGTACACGGTTACCGGTGAAAAATATGGACTGCGGGGGACGTTGACGAATCTGGAGCGACGGTGGGCCAAGTACGGGTTCGTTCGTATCCATAACTCCTACTTGGTGTCTCTACAGAATGTCCGCGAGCTGTGCCCGACTTCGGGGGGTGGTCGGGAGGTGTATCTGCGTTTCGGTTCTGCTGGTGGGAGATACCGTCCGGTCAGCCGACGGCGTTGTCCGGAGTTTAAGCAGGTGTGGATCAATCACATCGAGGCGCAGTACAAAAAATCGTTTCGTTGATCCTGAATGAGGGTGATCGTGTATGGGTGAGGTATCGCAGCAGCTCTATATCCCGAAGCGAGACTGGCGGGTGCATTGCTATGACGCCGACGGTGTGATGAGGGTGTGCACTATTGATTCGGATCATGGTGCTGTTCGGATTGGTCTTACCAGTGGGGAGCGGGAGCAGTATTTTGAGCTGCGAGCCGAGCAGGCGGACCGATTTTGGACTGCATTAGAAACACCACGAGGTGTGATCGACTCTGGCGACTCTGATCAAGAAGTTCGCTGGCGTTGGCAGGGGCGGTGCTACAGCAAATGGGGTGAACAAAAATATTGCCTGATTGAGGGGAGTGCACATGATGCTGTGCGCATTGTCTGTGAGTGGGAGTGTGCCGTGGAGCTTCGAGGAGACCAGATTGGGAAGTTTCAGGCCGCTCTGGCGGAGGCCATGAAGGTGTGTCACACCGATGCTGCAATCCATGGTGAGCATTGGGCTGATGATGAGGCCGACGAAACAGAAGCGGTGTCACCGCGTGGAATAGATGAGGCCGAATTTGTCGAAATGGTCAACGAGATGGTTGCCGCCGAAGCGCCAAAGATGTTTGCTCTGGTTGCGGAAATTGGAGATCGTGTTGATGCCATGATAACTGTGTGGTGCGTGAAGTTGCCCGACCGCATCGAGGTGATCAGCGTCGGCTCTGATGGTGTGCGCGGTATTTTCCACTCCGTGGAACACGCTCTTAAGTTGCTTTCGGCTGGCGGCAAAACCACACTCCGCCTGGTGTCAGTCGCCCAGGCACAAAGGCAAGTCAAAGCCACCTAGCCCCGCGCGCAGCCAGGTCCAAATCCTGTCGCGCCGACAATGAATCAAGTTCTGCTGAATGATTACACCCATCGAATCGAGGTCTCGACAGCTTCCGGTCTTACAGGTGAATGGAGAAAGCCTAAAATGATTAACACTGTCGCCGGATTTCCCAAGACAATTACCGCAGCGTGTGGGGGAAACTGGTGGAAATGCGCGTGCGGTAACGAGCCCTGGTTTGAAGGCTTCTGGCCATGCAGTCCAGCTGGGCGCATCATCGATCCCGAGACCGAATCGGACTGGTCTGATTGGGATCAAAAGCTCAACTTTTGCTGCCAGTGCGGTCTGGTTATGGATCAAACCACCTACGACCCGACCACCCAAACGGTAGCCGTGATCGGGCGTATTCAAAACTATGCCGAGAACTGATCTTGAACTCGAAACATCGGCGGTGATGTCAATTTCAGACAAGATCATCATCGCATGTTGTAGCCGTTCTCGCAGTCCGGACCGGTTCGAGTAAACCCCAGCGCAAGAGCGTTTTTTATTCCAGTTGTGCTTATTCGGTCTTGTTGTTTCCCGCGCCCTTCGCGTGGTTACGTTGGGTCTTCGGTGTAGCAGGCTTGCTCTGGGTAAGATCTGCGGTTTGTTGGATAGTGGCCAATATAGCTGTGATTTGGTCTGTGTAGTGCTGAGCTAGCGCGGCACGTTCTTTCTGGGCTTGTTGCCGAAGGATGTCTAGATCGTGGCGGTGGTTGTGGTGCTGTTGTTCTAGTTGTTGCCGTAATGATTTGATCGTGCACTCATGCATGATCAACGGGTGCGGAGTAAAGTTAGGGCACTTATTACTAATCTGGTCTTTGATCTGCGGTTTTGGTCGGGACGACAGGATTCGGACCTGCGACCTCTCGGCCCCCAGCCGAGCGCGCTACCAAGCTGCGCCACGTCCCGTGCGCACGTTCTCATAGGAGATGTGCAAGTAAAATGTACCGCATCCTTCTAAGGGGATCTTCGCTGCCCCTTACGAATCCGTCCTTTACTAGTTCGACGGGTTACGAATATTAGACAGTGCGGTGATTGCCGTTTCGTCCGCGTTGGGCAGGGTGTGAAGGTAGCCCTCTGTTGTGGCGATACTGCCGTGGCCGAGTCGTTCCTTGACGACTTGCAGATTGGCTCCTCCGGCGAGTAACCATGAGGCGTGTGCATGGCGTAGATCATGGATACGAACGTGGATTGCCACACCGGCAACTTTGACTGCGGGGTGCCAAATGTGTCGGCTGAACCAGTCGTTGGGGATGTGTCCGTCCGTGTCGAGGGTTCGGGGTGTTCGTGGATTATCTTTGCCTTGGGTGCGTCGCTGGGCGCGGTAGATGGCATAAGCTGCCCGGCAATGCTCGCATCGGCATTGACCGGCGTTGTAACCGGAGAGGGTGCCGTGCTTATATTGCAGCCCTTTACCGTTAGGTGTGGTCAATCCAAGCTCATCAGGATTGGGAGCAATACGAGGGGCTGAGCTTTTCTGATCGTGAATAGTGAACAACAGGCTATTTGACTCTAAGCGTAGGGCGTCCCTATGGGCTTTGAGTTTGTTGATGATCTGCGTGCTGAGCTTGAACCGCCGGTATTCTCCGTCCTTGGGGTACTCCTTGACCCAGAACCGCTTACCCTCGGGATGGAATTTAGGACTCACTTCAACTACGGCGCGGCTGACCGTGAGGGCTCGTGAGTTAAAGTCAAGGTCTTTGACTCGAAGTTCGGTCAGTTCTCCCCATCGCAGACCACTTTCAATGTCGGTTTCCACTAGGAGTTTAGCGTCTGTACCGGGTAGGGCCTGATATATGCGCTCAAATTGTGTTGATGTAATGATCACAAGCGGCTTACGTGGCACGGGAGGAGTCTTTACGCCCTTGCACGGATGCAACCAGGTTACTTGATCGTTGAGTGCGGTGGTGAAAATTGCACTCAGAATATTTTTGTTGTATTTGATGTTTCTGGCTTTAACATTGTTGCTTTGCAGCTTTGTGATCCACTTGCGAACATGCTCGGGTAAAATGTCTATCATGCGCATTCGCGCGAATTCGGGCATGATGTGCCTATGAATCGCGTAGGTGTAACCTTCCTTCGTGCTGGGCTCTATCTGGTGGTTGGGTAACCAAATATCCTCCACGTAGCGCTGGAAGAGCATTCGCCCCCGCGCGGGATCACCGACACGTCCCTCTGCGATCTTGGTCTCGGCGCGTTGCCACGCCTTGTCCGCCTGCCGCTGGCTGGCGAACGTGCCAGCCGAACGCACCTGGCCCTTCAGATCTCGATAGCACGCCAAGTAACGAACCTCGCCGTCACGGCCAACCCGCTTCCGCGCGAACCCCACAATGATCACCTCCACACGATGATCGTGTCATCAATTTGTCATCAAAACCGTACGTCACCAGAGATGACAGACCAACGTACCGCGACACCGATACAGCCTTCTACCTGCGATTATATACCTTCCTGTACCTTTAGGGAAACGGTCCATGGACGACATAGACCGCCTGGGGGTCAAGGGGTCGCAGGTTCAAATCCTGTCGTCCCGACGGTCATAACAGTAGGTCAGAGCCGGTTTCTCTGGTGATCTTGCCGGAGTCGTGCCAGATACGTGCCAGATAGTGTTTCGACAGTGCTCAAAGGTGATCAACAACCCGCGAGCATCTAAGAGTGATCACCGGGTAGCACAGCGCGACATGATCTGCTAGCGTGCGCCCCCGATCCCGATCCAGTCACCGCGGCGACGGGCGAGGGGCCTCGCGCGCCCGATCCCCACCGTGGGCCGGCGGGTGAAAACCGGGGGAGCGGCAGTAGCGTGAACCCGACCGGAGCCGGAGGTGTGCCCGGACTGCGGGGGGAGCGACGCGGCGCGGTCGTGACGTGGGTCTGAATGGACGGCGGCCCCCTCGTGACGGTGTTGGATCGGCTCAGGAGAGCCATCACCTCCCCGTATCTACCCGGCTGCGGCGGTAGCGCCGGGACCTCATAGACCAACAGGTAGCTGAACTCCTGCCGACGTAGCCCACTGGCCAGCGCCAATCCCGCGATCGCGGCGTTGCGGGCCAACTCCCGCCCTCGATAACCCACATCCGCAGTGCCATCCGGAACCAACCCACCCAACGCCCGAACGAACAGCTGCGCGAAGTCGTCCTCCAGATACTTGATCGTCACATGCCGCTTCGGTGTCCGCCGGCGCGCCAGGTTCACCCGCGCCTCACCCACGATGTCGCCGTAACGGACCTGCGCCTGGGCGTAACGACCAGCACCGGCATCCCCTCGGGGATCGCGGGCTTGGCCTCGACATCCCATGTCTCCCAGCCCACGCTGGAGAAGAAGATCAGTAGCACGAGGAGCGACCCTATGAACGCGACACCACCCAACGCAAAACGAAAACCCGCAGCTAGCCGAGACAGGACACAGGAAACGAGACACCGTCACAAAGCAGAGGAAATGGGATGGATGGCCTACGGCGATGGTCAGCATGGCCTTGCTGAGCGGTACCTGATTCAGTCCCTTCGCCTTGCGCATCTGGAAATGCCATACTAGGCGCTCACGTGCTGGCGGGAATGTCCGATCAGGCGAACCTTCTGGGGCATCCCCAAGAGGCGCTGATGCTGGCCCGCGTCTGGCGAAGCGGCATCACGGTGACCGATTCGCCCGCATGCATGGCTGACCTGCACGTCCTGGAGTCACGCGCCCTAGCTTCACCGCACGATTCACGTGGTCCCTCGGCGGCGGTTGCCAAAGCAGAGGCTACCTTCCAGCAGGTGGTGCCAGAGAACGAACCCGAGTGGGCTAGATTCATCGATCTGCCGTACATCTTCGGCGAAGCGGCGCAGTCGTCCCGGGACTTGCGGGAGCCTAACCAAATCCAGCGCTTTGCGACGGAATCAGCGGTAGTTGCAAAGCAGCAGGGCCGCGCGCGCAGGGGTGCGCTTAGCCACGCTGCGCTAGCCATCGCCGCACTCGATCGCAACGACGTTGAGGCGGCCGCCGCTACAAGCCTTCACGTGGTGGATTTGGCCGGGTCGGTGAACTCGTCGCGATGTATCGAGGCGGTGCGTGATTTGCAGCGTCGGTTGCGACCGTACGCCTCGGTGCCCGGGGTTCAGAAGTTCAACACACGAGCGCGGGACACTCTCGGGATGGCCGCGTAGATAGCCTCTGCGGTCCAGGCCAACACCGTCCGACTGCGCGCCGACTGGCGTCTACCGGTGGCCACGGAGGGCGCCCAAGGAAGGACCCTGCGGGCGGATCAGCAGACGACAAGTTCTAGGCGTGCCGACCCAATCGATCGCAATTGCTCCATTTGGGCGGGGTCTATCCGTAACTTTAACGGGCGGTTAAGCGATACTAGATCAACGGGTCACGCGATAGTGGTACTGGTGCGGCTACAGCGTGTAGTCGTGATCCCACGTACCGCACGTCAGAGGTTGTTCGAGGTGGACGTACCGCCATGCGACGCAGGATATTGGTCAAACTTCGAGCCGCCACGGCCCTGACGAAACATCAACCTGAGGCTCAGCTCAGTGAAGGGTTCAGGACCGGCACGGGGTCCTGGAGGGGTGATCTGTCACCGACTGTGTGCAGCCGTAACAGGCGGGTGGGGCGACAGCGCCGCCAAGTCAAAAATTTGACGCGGCTGCGCAGCCGCATTGGCTTGGGAGTCCTTGGTGCTCTACTCGCTGCGCTCGTGCTGACAAACCCGGCTCATGCAGCGGAGGGCAAGTACGACGCGATCGCTTATTCTCAGTCGACGGCGATCGCTGCCGTTGGCTTCGCAGGCAATAAGAACGACGCCGCGCTATCCGCAGTCGACCAGTGTCGGACCCAAGGCGGCATCAGCATGCCGAACCTGGTCTGGTTCTCGCGCGACGACGGCGAGCCACGCCGGACAATTCGCAGCGCTGAGCACCAAGTCAACGCGGGTGCAGGGCAGCACCTACTTCTTGCCGTACTTGCCGTACTCGGCGTGGGACTGGCCCTGCTAGCGGCGCGAGTCCAGCGACACCGCGCTGAGCGCCGGCGCTGGGACGGCCGGATCCAAGTCAAGCCCGCGCCTGACCCTAACCCGACGATCCGTGTGCGGGAACTCGGCAGTACGGCCAGTTTCGCGGTCCGAGTCGAGGTGCACCCCGATCAGGGTGTGCAAAATGTCCGAGAGGTGAGCCCCCGATGACCAGCAGCCCGCCGGCCGTCCTGCGCACAGCGTGGGACATCGTGTTCACCGACGACGGTATCGACGAGCTATCGAGGCGACTGGCCGATAGCGAGCTACGCAGTGACGCGCTCGGGCCGCTCGCCACAGCGTCCCGCGTAGCGCATCAGGTCCTGGACGGCAAGTTGCTCGACGGGTTCGCCCAGCTGCTTCAGCAGCTCGATCTCGCCTCGCTCGTGATCGAGGGGTGGCGTACCTACAACAAACTCATCGAGGCGGCGCACCGATCACGGTCCACGCCGGAACGGCCCGAGAAGGTGGTGTTGAGCACCCACCAGATCACGTCAAAACACCAACCAACCATCGACGTGATAATCAACGAGACAAAGCGCTACAGCATTCGACTCAGTCTGACAATCACTTTCGACTTCCACCTAGTCCGCGCAGTCGTAAAAAACGGCGCCCTGGTGGGGTTGGAGTCCGGATCATGCCTGGTTAACGTCACCCTGTCCATCGAAGACATCCCCGGCGAGATCAAACGCGAACGAGAGCTTCCGGCAGCTGCGGTGGTCCGGCTGCACTCGCCGGTACCGTTACTGCGCGAGTAGTCCTCAACCTTTCCGTTACACAAGCCGGGATCTCGACCCGTACCCACTGTTCACGCTGGCTGAGCGGCTCGACATCCTCGCTCGCGAGGTCAGCATCGGCGAGTTGCGCCCGCGCGACGCGGTCCGTCGCGGCGCGCTCGATCTCGCCAGGCAGCTACAACACAAGGTCGGCACCCGATGGTTTAGCCCGGGCCAGCCAACCCAGCTGGAACATGTGGGTGGGCGAGGACCTGAACCTGGTTTTGATCTTGCCTCGTGTCCTCGGCGGGCAGTGATTGGACAATGGTGCGCTAGGTCCGGCCAGCTCGCGCTTGCCGTCCGCCTCAGAGGTTTCACGCCCTCCGTGGGTTCAAATCCCACCGCTACCGCCATCTACCAGGATATGGGGATATGCACTCCGGTCTTGCACCTGAGGAAAGCCAAGGCTGCTTGGGCTGCCTGCCGCTCGTAGGTGGTCACCGTGCTGATGGCTGACGAAACCTGGCGGTGTCAGTAACCTCCGGCGCCGTAGCACGATTCAATCGGGCGAAGCGGCCACGTTGTCGGGGCATTGCGAAGGTGCCATGACCCTTCAACATCTCATCCAGCTCTTTTATGTACACATTTGATTTTCGATAGGCCTCAAAACAAGCGCGGGTCACCGGGCTTAGTCTGTAGATGAACCGCGCATAATCGACCCAGCCCTGCCGAACGTATTCTGGGAGATTCTCTAGCTGGAGCAGTACATGTTCGAAGTAACAGCACGCCATATGTGCAAGGATGTGAGCCACCTCATAGTCGGGGTTGCCTCGCTCAATCTCGGCGTTCTCGAATAAATACTGCCTCAGCTGTGGTTTTCTCACGAAAATCTTCATTATCTCAGCGTGTTCGGCATAGACTCTGCCGTTGGCTTCGCACTGTAGCTGATGCCTAAGATTCCGAATCTGTTGCACTACAAATATGAACCCCACGATGCCAACCAGGACGGCCAGAAGTGTCCCGACGGCCTGAGCGGCAGCGGCCTTGTAGCCCATCGTGGTGTTGATGTCGCGGTGCCCGGCGATGAGTTGGGCGATGTGTGGTGGCATGCCGTGCAGGACGGCGTCGGTGATGAAGAAGCCGGCCCACAGACCCACGCCGAACTCCGCGAATTTCCTCACCAGCCGTGGCTACCATCCCGTCACCGGCCTGGGCGGCTTCATCGACGCCCTCGGCTTCGCCGCCCTCCCGGCTCCCTCACACTTCCCCTGACCGGCGACCGGGCTCCGGCGCGGGGGTCGGTCCCTAGGGTCGTCGGTCATGACCGAGTATCTGGACGTGAGCACCGAGATCGCCCGGCGGGTCCGGGTGGGTGTGTTGGGGTCGGGTGCGGAGTTGTGGTCGGTCCGGGAGCACGCGCGGCGCCGCGGCATCACCGCCTCGACGATCAACCGGGCCTACCGCTGCCTCGCCGAGCACAAGGTGATCGTTCTGGGTGACCGTCGTCGGGCCCGGGTTGCGCCCGATGGGGCGCTGGCCGCGGCCCGGTTCTTCGAGCCCGACCGGGTGTTCCGGCTGGCCGGCAGCGACGACCCGGCCCTGCAGATCGCGCTCGGCCACGTCGGGCGCCACGTCGCCACGGTCGGCGCCCGGGGCAGCTTCCACGGCGTCCGCACCTTGGCCCGCGGGGACGCCGACGGGGCCGCGATCCACCTGCTACATCGCAACGGCACCTACAACGCGCCGTTCGCCCAGGCGCTCCTGCGCGGCCGCGGCCCCACCCTGATCCATCTCTGGCGCCGTGCGCAGGGGCTGCTGGTTGCCCACGGCAACCCCGCGAACATCACCACGCCGGCGGATCTGCGAGCCTGTCGAGTCGCCAAGCGCGAACACGGCGCTGGAACCCGAGTCCTGCTGGATCGGCTGCTGACCGCTGCCGGCCTCGCACCCGATGACGTGCCCGGACCCGAGCTGGGTTCGCACCTGGAGATCGCGCTGGCGGTCGCGTCCGGGATCGCCGATGCCGGGCTCGGGGTCCGCGCCGCCGCCACCGATCTCGACCTCGACTTCGTGTCCCTGACCTGGGAGCACTACGACATCGCCCTGGCGGCGGACGCGCTACCCGCTGATCACCGCGCTGCGCGAACCCGCGGTCGGTGCGGCGATCACCGCGCTCGGCGGCTACGACGTCACCCGCGCCGGCACCATCGAACGTCTCACCCCACCCTGACCCGGTGCGCTCTGAACCGGGTCACAATCGCTCAGATCACGATCCGCACACTCTCTGGCATGGCCGAGGAGACACCACCCGCCGTCACCAGTGCGCACACCACCGGCGAGAGCACCACCGGGGGAACGCGTCCGGGGGGACAGCGGCTGGTAAGGACACCGCAGGGGGCGCACCGGGCCGGTGGATGAGCCCGGGTGTCGCCGGGATCGGGTTCGCCAGCTTCCTGGCCGATGTCGGGCACGAGGTCCCCACCGCCCTGCTGCCCAGCTTCGTCACCGCCACCCTCGGCGCGCCCGCGGCGGCATTGGGGCTGATCGAGGGCATCTCCGACGGCCTGGCCGGCGCCGGCCGGTTCGTCGGCGGCGCCCTGGCCGATGACCCAGGCCGGCGCCGCGCCATCGCGGTCGGCGGCTACACCACCACCGCGGTGCTCGCCTCCCTGATCGGGATCACCAGCAACGTCGTGCAGGTCGGGCTGCTACGCGGGGGGTCCTGGGCCGCCCGCGGCCTGCGCGTCCCGGCGCGCAACGTGCTGCTCGCCGATGTCGTCCCGGCCGGCTCCTACGGGCGCGCCTACGGGTTCGAACGCACCATGGACAACCTCGGTGCGATCGGCGGGCCGCTGCTCGCACTCGGGCTTGTCGCGGTGTTCAGCGTCCGCACCGCCATCCTCGTCTCGGTCGTCCCCGGCCTGCTCGCCGCCGCGGCGATCATCTTCGCGATCCGCCAAGCCAAACTGCCCAAGGTCACCGAACGCCGCCGGCTACGCATCCAGGTCCGCGCCGTGCTACGCCGTGCTACGCCGTGCTACACGGCCAACTCGGCCGGCTCCTCGGCGCGTTCACCGCGTTCGAGGTCGGCAACCTGGCCGCGACCCTGCTGATCCTGCGCGCCACCGACCTGCTCACCCCGACCCACGGCGGCCGGGCCGCCATCGCGATCGCGCTCGGGCTCTACACCGCCTACAACCTCGCCGCCACCGTCGCGTCCTTCCCCGCCGGGCGGCTGGCCGCCGGCTCGGTGACCGCGGGCCACGGCTGGTCGTCGCCGGCGGGGTCGCCGCGTTCCTGGCCGCCTACCTGATCTTCGCGTTCACCCCCGCCCTGATCGGGGTCCTCGCAGTCGCGTTCGTGCTGGCCGGAATCGGCATCGGCGCCGCCGAAACCGCCCAAACCGCCGCGGTCGCCGCGCTGGCTCCCGACACGCTGCGCGGTTCAGCGTTCGGATTGCTAGCCACCGTCCAGGCCGGCGGCAACGTCGCGGCCAGCGCGATCGCCGGGCTCCTCTACACCATCACCACACCCACGGTCGCGTTCACCTACACCGCCGCCTGGATGCTCATCGCCCTAGCCCGAGTTTCCGGGATAATTCGATCTTGGTTGCCGTTGCTGCTGGTCAGGGATGATGTTGATGTTCGTTGGGTGTATGACCTAAGTGCTGGGTGCGGGGTGTCCAGCGGTGGAGGTCGAAG
>JALYTS010000216.1 GCA_030854185.1 Actinomycetota bacterium
GCCTGCGGTCGCACCGCAGGCGCACGCACCGGCCGCCCCGAAACCCAATCTGGGCGTGCGGCAGCCAGCACACCCGACCGGGCCGTTGACCTCGTTCGGAGACGGCACCTACCAGGTCGGCACCGCCGCCGGGGAGGTCCCGGCAGGCACCTACCGCACCCTCGGCTCCACCGAAGGCATGCCCTGCTACTGGGCGCGGACCAAGGCCACCACCGATACATCCACCATTATCGCCAGCGGCTACGCCCCGGGACCGGCCACCGTCACGATCAAAAGCTCAGACGGCGCGTTCGTAACGTCGGGGTGCGCACGCTGGATCCGAGACGGCGCCGCATAGGGGTCGTGGACGGCTACCGCTCGGTGCGCACCCACAGTGACCGCACGCTGGCGCCGCGATCGCCCCGTTCGCCAGCCTTCCGGTATCCGCGGCGCACCGCCCATCGGGACCGTGTCATGGCGCACAATCCCCCGTCAGCACACCGCCCGGGGCTCAGGTTGAGCGCGGCTGGCGCCTCCCCGAGGATTTTCGAGTGCGAGGGCACCACGCGCCGGGCAGATCGCGTCAGGCTTACGGAGGTCACACCCAGCGCGTGGTGCCAGCTACATCCTCACTGCTTACGGGATCGGGCGCTAGACCATCTCGATCGTGATTGCTGCGGTAGTGGAATGCGCTAGCACAGGCCGACGCTGTCCGGGTCGCACGCCTGGAGCACGTTGAGTGGCGGGTCATCCCTCGCTGTGAAGCTCACCGTTCGTCGTCGGGTCTTCTCGTCGTTCCCCGGACTCGTCCGCCGGGTGAGGTGGCTGCCGGGGGGCGCACGAGGGCAACGTCGGCATAGGCCGTGGTGACGAGCGCCGAGAACGCGTTCGCCCACTTAGGGTTCCCTCTGGGCGGAGAACGGCTCGCGCGTTGCTTTTCGGGCGCGGTGAGCAGTAACGGCTTGGGCGGTGTCCTCTGCGATCAAGTCGGCGTTGATCGCCGCGCCGGCCTGCAGGCCTGCTGCGGCGGCGGTGATGACCTGACCGAGTGGGTCGGTGACGTTGCCGGCCACCCATACTCCGGGGAGGCTGGTGGCTCTGGTGGCGTCGGCGGGGACATAGTTGCCGAGGACGTGACCGGCCATCTTGTAGTCGGTTGTTCCCAGCCCCAAGGTGCCCAGCACTTCGGCGCGTGCCGCGAAACGGGGCGTGACCACGACGGCCTGGCGTGCGACAAACTCGCCCGAGCGCAGTCGTACGCCGGCGAGCCGGTCGTCGCGGACCTCCAGGGCCGAGACCTCGCCGTCGATGACGGTGATGCCGCGGGCGGCCAATTTCTCGGCCTGCTCCTCGGACGGGGTGGGCGAGGTGTGCGTAAACAAGACCACGTCGGGGCTCCACTGTCGAAACGACAGCGCCCCATGAACTGCCATCGGTCCGGTGCCAAGGATGCCGAGGGCCTGGTCGCGTACCTCCCAGCCGTGGCAATAGGGGCAGTGCAGCACGTCGCGGCCCCACCGCTCGGCCACGCCGGGCACCTCGGGTAGCTCGTCGACCAGCCCGGTGGCGACCAGCAGCCGCCGAGACCGCACGCAGTGGCCGTCGGCCAAGTCGACCCTGAACCGGCCACCACCGGTTCCACCGAGGGTTTCAGTGTGATCACCTGCCAGGTGCCGGGCGGCGGTGACCGTGGTGCTGAGGACCTGCACGCCGTACTCGGCGACCTCGGCGCGCCCGGTCGCCAGCAGCGCGCTCGGCGCGACACCCTCGCTGGTCAGGTAGTTGTGCACGTGCCCGGCGGGGGCGTTGCGCGGGTCGCCGGCGTCGACGACCAGCACCGTGCGGCGTGCCCGCCCCAGCGCGAGGGCGCCGCTGAGCCCCGCTGCGCCACCGCCGACGACCACCACGTCATAGACCGCAGCCAACTCGTGACGCGACGCTGACTGGCCGGATGGTGACGGGGACGCCGCTTTCTTCACCGACTCCTCCACTGTGTGCCCTCCTGCGCTCGAAAGGCGGTTGCAACCCAACCACCGGTAGGTCATGGCGACCCGCCACGTCGGATCCTGCGGCGACGCCCCAGGACTGGTCCGCGGAGCGGCCGAGGCGAGCTGAGAGGTTCATTCGTCATGGCCTGTGTGCGCGGCCGAGGATGTGTGAGCTGGGGGCTATCGGGAGGGGGCGGAAAGTGAACCGGTCGAGGGTGTCGATGATGAATCCGGACTCCCGGATCGCTTCGGTGGTGTCGCGGTTGGGGTGACAGCCGCCGCCGAGCCGGGACCACAGCGGGGTGATCAGGTCCTCGACGAGGCCGAGGAGGCGCCGGGTGGAGCGGACGTGCTCATAAAAGCGCAGTTCGCCGCCGGGTCGCAGGGCACGGTGGATGTGAGCCAGGGAACGTCGCTGGTCCGGGACCGAACACAGGACCAGGGAGACCACCGCGGCGTCGAAGTCTCCTGGCGGTAGCGCCTCGGCGTGCCCGGCCACGACGGTGACCGGCACGGGGCCGTCCTGGGCGGCCCGTTCGGCGAGGGTACGCAGGTGGTTCTCCGGTTCCACGGCCACCACCTCGGTCACCGTGGGCGGATAGTGGGTGAAGTTCAGCCCGTTCCCAGCACCTATCTCGAGCACCCGCCCGGTCAGACCCGCCAGGAGCCGGTCTCGGTGCCCCGCGCTGCCACGCTCTTCGACGCGTTGACTGATCCGCTCATGCATGCGGGCGATGCGCGGGTGTTGAAACGTAGTCAGATCGCTCACTCGGCTGCCTCCTCTTGGCTCGCGGCGGAGACCCGGTGCTCGTCGAGCTACGCCGACCGCCCCCTGCTACTATCTAGTCTTAGTAGCTACTAGTCAAGGATAGTAGTGATTGCTGGGGGTCATAGCGCGGCGGCCGCGGCCTGCCCGAGGCACATCATCAAGCTGACCGCGGTGATGAGACCGGCGAGCGACAGCAACCAGTGCCACGGCGACAGCGGTCGCCGCGGTGGGTCGTCGCCGAGGAGTTGGGCGATCCGGGCGTCGAGGGCGCCGTCGAAACCGGCCCCCGGCGCACTGGTGGTCGAGGAGCCGGTGGCCAGGAGAGCTTGCGCGAGGGCGCCGCGGCCGGTGTGGGTGATCGCGACCTGGTCGGCGTGCAGCTCGGCTCGCTCGATCTGACGCCGCGACCAGCAGGTGATCACCGGCAGGTAGAAGAACACGTCGGCGAACGCTCGGTGCGCCAGCCGGCGGGCCGGGTCGCGGCGGCGGGCGTGGGTAGCTTCGTGAACCAGCACCGCGTCGAGCGCATCGGGTCCCAACGCGGCGATCAGGCCCGTGGTGACGTACACCCTGGGGTGCGCGACTCCGGCGCAGAACGCCACCGCATCTGTCCCGTCCACACAGTGCGCCCCGCTCACTCCGGTGCGCGCCAGGGCCCGCGCCAACGGCGGCGGCACGGACACC
>JALYTS010000126.1 GCA_030854185.1 Actinomycetota bacterium
CACAAACCCCCGCGCGAACGACTCCGCCGACCCCACGATCCCCGCCATAACACAAGACTAAGATCAAACCTTGCCAAAACCTAGCTTATTCCCGCGCGAGTCCTTAGGAGACTCCGGACCAAGGCCGACGCGCAACGTCAACCACTACTAGGCGCCTACCTTGATGCGCACATCGCGTACCTCTGCGCGCTGATCGGTCAACAAGTACCTTTCGACGAGTACATCTCGCTGACACAGGGTTGCTCGCCCCGCGGTTGGACTCGTGATTACATCGAGCACCGCGCCGAGATCGCAAGGCAGGCTCTCGGCTCACTGGGCATCTCGTGGGATGAACACGCCTGGACGAACCTCCGTGCCGTGAGCGAGCAGTTGCCGACAACCGAGGTCAGCTCCACCATCGCCGGGTACGCAGAGAAGTACGAGTCCAGCATCCGCCGGCTGGTCGATACCAAGGCCGAGTTCAACCTGACGATCGAAGACGTCGAGGTCGATGCATATTTGTCCTACTGGCTCGACGGCGCAGGACACGACACGTTTGCGCATCAACAAGAAAAATGCCTCATTCTCGCGCATTGACGCCTACCGCTTCGCGCTTCACGAGGTTCTCGGGCACGCCCTGCAGTACTCAAGTCTCACTACACAGGCCGAGTCCACCACCGTCGAGTGGCCGAGAATTCTCGCCGTCCACTGTCCACACCAAATCCTGTTCGAAGGCTTAGCGCAAGTCCTACCGTGGATGGCGTCTCCCGATGACGAGTTTATCTGCGCCCGCACGAGGATCGATCACTTCATGAACCTCATCCGCGGACAGATTCACATACTCATCAACAGTGGCACGACGGCTGCGGACTGTCGTGACCTAGCACGCCATCAGGTCCCGTGGTGGACTGACGAGGAGATCGCTCGCGAACTGTACGACCGTAGCAGGAATCCGCAGTTCAGGTCCTACCTGTGGTCCTACCCCGCGGGGATGGACTGGTTCGTCAGACTCATCGAAGCGGGCGAGACAACGCCCACGGAGGTACTTCGTGAAGCCTACAAGCGCCCGCTTAGACCAAGCGAACTCCGCGAACTCTGGCCAACCGGCCCGATCATTGGCGGGAATCAATAGGCTTTTCGTCTACGGCACACTCGTCTTCGACGACGTCGTCAGCGCCCTCCTCGACCGCATACCTCACCAGCTGGACGCGAAGGCCCCCGGCTGGCGGATCGTACGCCTATCAGAAAAGGTCTACCCCGGGCTAGTTCCCGGTCATGGCGAGGCAAACGGGAAAGTATTCACCGATCTCACCGACGCAGAATGGGCTACCCTGGACGCCTTCGAAGACCCCGACTACACCCTCGCCGCCGTGCAGGTCATGATTCCCCTCGAAACGGACGCCCGCACGTACATCTGGAGAGGTGATCACCTGGACCAGCCCTGGTCCACGGTGGAGTTCGGCCGCGACGAACTCGCCGACTATCTCGACCGTTGCCTCAGTTGGCGGCGACGCCACGACCAGCGTCGTGCGATCGATGGGCAACGATGATTTGTAGGTGTCCACGGCCAGAGATGAAAACCAGACGCTCGCCGCTGGGCAGATCTCCGGGATGGTCAGAAGGGAGGGAGCAACGCTGCGGCACGCGTGCACCCACCGCGCCATCCCGCCGACCTCCCCAAGGGCTACCACGGCGCATCAAGGGGGCGAGTCCACAGGCCACCCTGTCCGATCCCATGGCACGCGCCCCCTTGACACGCCGTGGTTGGGCTACGCCAGGTCGACGGGATGGCGCGACGGGCACCCGCTTGAAGGAGGAAGAGCAGGTGGGGAAGGGGCTACCCAGCGTTATGCCGCGATTACACTGCGTTGTTGCCGCCCGCCGCAAGACGCTCGAGGAATGGCCATCATCTTACGATGCCATTTTACGAGTACGCCAGGTTATGTACATGGCGTACATTGGAAGATGTAGAGTGGTGAGCCTCATACATCTGCGGGGTTACTTAGAGTCGGGGAGCTAGACTGAAAATCGGTACTTATCGGACCGATTCGGGTGGGGGTGTAACCGGGGATTCGTCTGCCGCGATAAATTGTGTATGACGATTATTGGCGGAGCCCGCGAAGCCACGGCCGACGAACAACGAGCCATCGACAAGCACCGCGAGGAGCATCCCAATGGTAAGCACCACTACAGGGACGAGGGCGATCAATCCTTGCTGTTTGCCAGGCCACAGCTGCGGTGCACGGATGACGAGGAGAAGCTGACAGTCCCCGTGCGGATCCTGTAGGCCCAGCGCTCGGGGCCGCGCCACCAGCCCTAAAATAGCTATCTGTAATCAGGACTTTACTCGCGTTCTGGCCAGTGTTCAGGGATGGGTTGCTTGGTGGCGTCGGTGGGCAGCGGAAGGATGTGCTACGCGACACCGCGGCGGCGGGTGGCGTGGGGTGGTTTACTGCTGATCCCCGGTAGGCGGGCAAGTCACCCCATTGCCGAACACTTTTGGTGCTCGAACTAAGGGGCTGCTGTGCCGCATCGCGCGTCAGTCGGTGCTGCCTGCGGTGCCGCCGGGCTTCCCGATCGCCCGGCTGCTGATGTTGTGGCGTGGTGTCGAACCGTGAGATCTTGGTCACGTCACCTCGTGGCGGGCGCACGGCGGTGCTTGGCCTCGATCGCCTGCCGAGGGTCAGCGATAGCGCCCCTGGCCGACCGTCCGGGTGATGGCCAATGGGGACTACTAGATGATCTATTCCAAGGGGTATGAGGTGGTTGGGCGTGTCGTGACCGGTTGATACGCGAAGGGTGTCCAAGATCGGCGTTCGCACCCAACGTCGAACCCGGAGGCCCTCGTGGACGCCGATCTGGACACCCTCGCGACCGCACTGTACGTCAAGACTGATGACCTGTTGCGGAGCGCGCCCGAGCGCGCGCCGTGGCGCCCGGCGATCGGATTCAGCCCGCAGATCTCCGACGCGGAGCTGGTGACGCTGGCGGTGATGCAGGCCCTGCTGGGGTTCACCAGCGAGGCCCGCTGGTTGCGCTTTGCCACCGCCCACCTGCACCACCAGTTCCCCTACCTGCCCCAGCAGCCGGGCTACAACAAACGGCTGCGCAATCTGGCTGCCACGATCAACTGGCTGAACGGGATGCTGGCCCGCGACACCACCCTGTGGACCGACGACGTGTGGGTGATCGACTCGACCCCGGTGGAATGCGCCCGCTCCCGCGGGACCGTGCACCGCAGCGAGCTGGCCGGATGGGCCGAATACGGCTACTGCGCCAGCCACTCCCGTTACTTCTGGGGACTGCGCCTGCACATGCTGGCCACCCTGCACGGCCTGCCCATCGGCTTCGCGCTGACCGGCGCCAAAGCCGACGAACGAACGGTCCTGCTCGACATCCTGCACACCGACCCCACCCTCAACACGCACCGACACGGACAGGTCCTCATCGGGGATAAGAACTACTTCGGCGCTGAGTTCGAGACCACCCTGACCGAGGAAGGCCTGACCCTGCTCAGACCAGCCCGCAAAGGCGAACCCGAACGAGCAGGGAGCCGGTTCTTCAAACCCCTCCGCCAGACCATCGAGTCGATCTTCGACACCTACAAAGGCCAGCTCAACCTCGAAGACCACGGCGGCAAGACCCCCAATGGCGTCCTGGTCCGCGTTCTGCAACGCATCCTCGCCCTGACCACCGCGATCTGGCACAACGACCGCACTGGCCAGCCGATCAAGCGATCACTGCTCGCCTACGACCACTGACCCCTTGGAATAGATCATCTAGGGCAACCCCGCCCTTGTCGATCGCGAGGCCGGTCGTGCCGTGCTACCTCAGCTTGTCGATGATCCAGGAGCCCAACTCCTGGATGATCAGCGCGCCGCCCGAGTCCGGGGCGCCCACCCTTGTTCTCCTCGAAGTCGTCGTCGTTCAACTCGTCCTTGAACTCACCACTGACCGCCTTCGACTTCAGCGGCCTGTACGGCCACCCGCCCAAGCGGTCCAACTCCGCAGCCTCGTCCGTGGACGGAGCCGAGCCGTTGTAGGAGAAGTAGATCGCGGTTTCGGGGTCAATCCTCTGCATTTCCATCCTGACGAGGCTGTAGCGGGTCGTGAGAGCCCCGCGTCCCAAGCCGCCAACCGTCAGCGGGGTATCGCCCACCCTCTCCATGGCCGTCCTCCGTATGCCCTCGGTGACTGCCCTCGCGTTGTTGCCCAGTCCGGCGTTGCCGTCGCTGTAGCCCACGACGACCAGATCCCGACCCGCCGAGCGCAGCGCGGACAAAAACGAGTTCGACTCGTGGTCAGACCAGCCACGAGCGCGGCCATGTCCGTCGGGCCGTCCTGGACGTCGGCGGCCAGAACAAGTGGGGTGACCAGGCGACCGCTGCTCGCGAACACCCACGCCTGCCCGTTTTCCAGTTCCCACTGCGCGGACGGTTCCCTGTCGCTTGCCATCAGAGCCTCCTGAGCATGGGGTAACAGCGGTCGGGCGTCAGGGCACCGTCAACGATCACCGTATCGCGGTGGGAAACCCGATAAGATCGCCACGAGGGGCAGTTGATCCACCTCGACGAGTGAAAGATCACTCACTCCGTAACCATCCGCTGTAAGCCGGGCTGCCTGCTCACAACAAACTGCCTGGTGACAGCTGTCCACGCGTGTTCGGTGGGCTATATGTCGACTGGCTGAATCCAATGCGATGACAACAGCGACAGCTGGGCATACCGGGTCAACCAGGTATGCAGGGTTTGCCGGGAGACCCCGAACGGGGCCACCACGACGATCTTCGGTTCACCGCGCTCGACGGCCAGTACGGCACTGGTAGCGCTGCTCGACAACAGACAAGTTGACCAGAGCCTCCCGACCCCCCATCACGATCGACATCAGACGGCGAAAGGAAAGCCGATCAGGCCCCTAGACCAAGCATCAGCTGGGACCGGCGTGTCAAGAATCAGCCGGGACCACACAGCGTGACTACACATCGTGACAGCGCGTTGTGTTGCCGAATTCCCTCTATGGGATCAAGGCCGCCTGCGGCGGCGCAGATGTGGCTGAGTTCGTCGGCTTACCTCGCTGCCTGCCGGGCCGATCCCGCTTGCTGCGCGCGGCCTGCCGGCCGTGCTCGCGCGGGCCGGCCTGGCAGGCGGCGATACTCCCGGCCAGCGCCCACCGCTGAGATCACCAGATACCGGTGTATCCTCGTCCGTTCTGCAGCATCGGCACACAAGACGACGGCACCGCGATCCACCGTCTTCTTGCGTGCCGCTCCGCTACCCCGCGCGAACAACACTGCATCCGCGCCGGCCAGGTGACTGACGACCTCATCGCCCGATGCCGCCTCCGAGTCACACACCGCCGGATCTCACTGGACGCCACTCATGTCATGCTGGGCAAGCAGCGGCGTGGCCACCCCCGGTGTGCCCGTCCTAAGCCAACGAAGGAGGTAAGGGATGGCGACGACCGTCGTCGAAGTAACGACGAGCAAGCGAAAGCTACGCGAATACCTTGAACATTGCCCCCTCCAACGATCGGTCAAACACTGCAAGCAGTTAACGGCTCTCTTTGTCCTAATCGCCCAGTCGTGTAAGTAACGTTACATAGGTGGCAGTTTTCCACCCATCTGGCCTAGCGCTGCCTGTTCGTAGTGCGGAAGCCTCTCTCTTATCCATGCGCCTTCACCACTTCGCGAGTCTTATTACGGTAGGCGTAGTAGTCGGCAACGTCAGCCTTTAACGCCCACAGGTCTCGCTTGTACCCAAGCACGCCGGGCCGGTACCAACGTCTCCGGCCAGAGAGGATCTCTTCGAGGAATTGAAATCCGTTCATCGTACCGGTGCGGAACCAAGTAGCTCCTGGAGCCGCCGGATCAGGTCGCCGTTCTACTGGGAGGACATGAGCAATGGTGCCGAAGAACTCCAACCGTGCTCGACGCGCAAGGTCGCGGTCGGTCGGGTCATCCCACGGGGTGAGCAGCCGTCCTGGATCAGCCAGGTCGACCACGCGGAACCGCACTGCCGGCAGGTCGAACAAGGCGTTGAGAGCTTTGTCGGTGTCCAGACCCTCGCGGATCAACCAGCAGACCTTGGCATCCTTGGCCTCCCGTGCTGCGGTGCGCTTTCGGAACTGCGTCGGCTTGAGCTGCACTTCCAGGCAGTAGGACACCTCGTGGACGAACACATCGGCACGGGTGGGCGAGTGTTCCGGTGTCGCGGTATACCCCAGCTTCCTCGCGATGCGAGTCAGCCGCAGCTTCATCCATTCATGCTCAGCGCTCTCAGGACCACCGCTTCGACCCTGCACCGCCCAGTGATCACACGGCCTGTCGACTGACTTGAACTTGAAGATTCGCGGGTTGTACTGATTACTCTGGTTCTCATAGGAGATCAACTCCACCTGACACCCTGGTTCCGGGCAGATCAGTGGCGGACGAGGCTTGTGCCGGACAAGTGCCCAGTCATCCGGGTCGCCAACCCACAGCGGCGTAGATCGTGGCTGATGACGAAGCTGAGCGTGCCGCTTCAGTTGCTGGTGGTGACACGGCTCCATACCCCCTCATCGCACATATAGAACGCGCCGTAACCGACTCTTCGAAAATTCCCTGGCTCAGCCGCCGAGCGGGTGGCAAGGGTTAGTGGCCCCACTCTCACTATCAAGGGCACCCCGTGATCTCTTCGACCCTCCGGGACGCTGCCGCTTCGAAGACATCACAGGAGCCCTTGAGCCTCGACACGCTGGCGCTTGCTTATGTACCCAGAAGGAGTAACCGCCCGGCGAAGTCGCCCGGAAGGAGCTGAGGATGCGCGGACGGTTCCGCCACACTCTGACTTACCACAGCCCATGAGAGGGATGACGATGCCCAAGCTGAACTACAGCAAGATGCAGTCCGCAGTGTCGCAGTCTGACCTGCCCGACATCGCTCAGCTGATGTACTGGCTCATGCTCCGGAACGTGGCAAGCGAGGGGATCGTCTACACAGACCCGAACCCTCCGAACGGCGTCTCGCTGCCGGGCTGCATCGTCGCGTCTCCCTCTTACTCGACGGACGAAGTGTCGAAGACCACTCAGGACTACGTCTACAACTGGACACGGGATTCGGCTCTCGCCGCGACCGAGATCGTTCTCTCCGGTCCGGCTGCTGGAGATGGAGCCGCTACTCAACGACTCGTCGACTACGTGAACTTCGCCAACACATGCCAGAACAATTCGGGTGGAGATCTCTCCTTCGCCGTTTACACCATCGAAGGTCAACCACGCCAAGAACACTGGCCCCATCAGAACGACGGTCCCGCGCTTCAGACAATGGCAATCTTACGGATGTTCGACCAGCTGGACGCGGCGACGCAGGCTACGGCGCGCGCGGTCGTGCAGAAAAACCTCGACTTTCTTCTTAACAACGACATGTACCAGGACGCGAGTACGAACCTCTGGGAGGAAGTAAAGGGACAGTCTTTCTTCACTCGGTCAGTGCAGCTGCGTTGCTTGACTGAAATTAAGAACAACGCTATCGGTATTGTGATTCCACCAGAAATTGATCAGGCGATTGATTGGCTGATCAAGGCGTTGGACAGCCACTGGAACGAGAACGACGGCTACTATGTATCGATCTTGGATCCGGTGGACCAGCGGGACGGATACGACCCGAATATCGACATCGTAATGGCGAGCGTGTACGGCGCTATCCCTTGCACGGATTCTAAAGTACTCGCGACCGCCGCGAAGGTTCGCTCGCAGTGGTCTGACCCCGGTTCATCGAAGGCGTACCCTATCAATCTCGCAGACGCTAAAATCGGTCTGGGACCACTAATGGGTCGCTATCCTGGCGATGTATACGACGGAGACAACAACGACCCTAATTCAAAGGGTCACCCGTGGGCTTTGTGCACCGCCAATTTTGCCCAGCTCTACTACTGCGTCGCAGCCGCAGTGGCGCAGGAGAATGCAGTTCCTTACGACGAGCTGTCGGCGGCCTTCTTCGAGCAGGTCGGAGTCAATCAACAGACGGCATTCGGTGACGCCGTTCAGTTGCTTACGAACGCCGGCGACAAGATGCTGCAAGCCCTCGTCTGGCACAGTGACCACTTCGCGCTGAGCGAGCAGTTTGACGCCACGACTGGCTTCGAGAAGAGTGTGCACGACCTAACCTGGAGCTACGCCGCGTTCTTATCAGCGGTGCGCGCCCGGAAGTCTATTGCCTGAACAGCCCCGTCGGTAGGTGGCTCGTCGAGGAAGAACTCGCCCCGCTACGTACAGAATCCGTGACGCGCACTAGTTGGAGTCGCTGCCCCGCCGCATCAGTGCATACGCCTCCCGTAGATCCGACGCTTCTGGGAGACCTCGGGCTTCGACAGTCCGGACCACCTCAAGCGCCCGCCAGTGGTTTGACGCCACTAGGCGACCCGAGAGCATGGACGCCTGGGCGACTGCTCTGGCTTCATCGAGCCGGTCAGTCAGCAGCAACGCAAGTGCTAGATCGATGTTGGCTGAAGCAAGTCGGCGTGGCCACCGGCCATCCTCGACTTCGTGATTAAGCGTGGCGACAACATGACGGGTATGGCGCTCAGATGCCACATCCCCAAGCCAAGCGAGTGTGGTCGCAACATAGGCTTCTGCCTTGTCTGGGTCATAGCGATAGTGGTGCTCCGGTGTCTCTGGTTTTTCCATGCGCGATACGAATCGCTCCACCCGATTGAGCGCGTCGTAGGTCTCCTTAGCCTTGCCAAGTCGTGCCCACGCGCGACCTTCCTGCGCCGTGGCCTGGATAACTACGGAGCTACCGCGTGGAGCGAGCCGTTGAGCCGCCTGAGATAGCTCAACAGCGCGGTGGTAGTCGCCATCGGTCAGGACTTGCCAAGCCTCAGTCTCGTAGCGCCATGCATAAATGTCGGACTGGCCCGTCTGCTGTGCCAAGCTCGCGGCGGTCGCGAGCCAGCTGTTAGCTGCCGCTCGCTGTTCAAGATCAATGTATAGCGTGGCCGCAATAAGCGAAAGCCAACCACCCACGATAAGCAGCCGACGGTGCTCATCAAGCGTCTTGCGCACATCGAGTAACTGCATGACATAGGATGCATGCCGGCGAACCGGACCAAGTAAGTCCTGCGGTGCGGTCTTTGAGTACCTGATTGCCAGTTCGTCGATGATTTTTTCGAGTCGGCTCAGTGTCTCGGCGCTCACGTCTGACGCAGCTACTCGCCGTGCGAGTTCCAAGGCTTCGAGCTCCTCGTCGCCACGTAACGAGGCGCCCTGCCAGACAGCCAATTGCAGATCATGTGAATTCGCCGCTGACACCGTAGTGAGTTCATCGTTAGAAGTCAGCTTTGCTAGCTCAACGTTTGCGCGCGCACGACGCGCCGCGCGTTGGTCAACCTTGTAGCTTTCGCGGGCCTGGATGAGTGCATCATATTGAGCAATCAACGCACCATTCGCGCCAACCACTCTGTCTGCCGTCTCCCAGAAGCCGGCGTCCGGGAGCTGCGAGCCTGCTTCGGCATGCGTCACCGTCGTACGGTGACAAGGCACGGCGCGTGCGATATCAGTCTGGTAGAGCCCGGCTGCCTCCCGGAGCGTTGCCAGGTGTCGGCCCAGCACTCGTTGCTGCTCGGCAAACTCCGGCGGCTGACGAGCCATGCTGTGGACACCTCCTACCCAGGTCGAAGCTCGGTCGCGCTCCAGCTTAACGCCGAGACAGGTGCGAGTTCGTTCACCAGCTACCCCACGTGACGGCTCACGCCCTTCGCTCTGCACATGGCCCCAGGGTCGGGTTGAACGCTGAGCTGGTGTGTGCCACGCGGGACAGCCCCCGCCCGCTTCCACCAAGCCCGGCGTCCCCGGCCCTGGGTGCCGTCCAGCTAGACGACTCGCAGACGGAGCTGAGCACGTGCGCCACGAGGACGGCCTTGCAAGCCAGGCCACCGACAAACAACGTCACGGCATCGGCCAGTCAGCGGAGGTCGGTATCGCGCCAAGTACGGCCGTGCCACCCACCGTGCTCGTGACAGAGTTGGATAACGGGGCACTGCTCCTCCAGGGACGACCGGATGGTCCGCGCACGTATCTGAGCCCTGCCGACGACGCCCTGGCGCTGCGGCGAGAGCTGGCAGCGGCCTTCAGGAGGAGTGAACTGTCTGTACGCGGCGGCCAGGATGAGGTTCTGTGATCCGGGAAGACCGCGAGCTCCTAACGGAGCTGGCCAGGCTCAACGGTGACATGGCGACCCTGGCCCTGCGCATCATGGACGGCAGCGCCAGCGCGGCTGAGCAACAGCACTACGCCCAACGCTTGGTTGCCGCTGGCGAACGGTTGCAGGGACGTGCCGACGGGACTTGTGGAGCGGTCGTCGAGGGCGAGGTTCTTGCGAAGGACCACTTACCATTCCTATGCATGCAGCAGAGCCTTATCGGGAGCCGTGAGTAACGTTTGGGAAACACAGTACCGGTTGCTTCTGGAACGGCTTGAGAAACTGGCGGACCAGCTCACTGGTGAGGAGCCGATCGAGCCAGCAGTACTCACAGGCCAGACAGTGCGGTTGCTTGCGGGTGTGGTCACGTTGCTTAGACAGCACCGTGTTAACAAACACGGCCAGTGCAAATACTGTAGGTCAACGAGGTGGACCAGGCGTTTGTGGCATAGGCGGCCGCAGTGCACGGTGTATCGCGGTATCGATTTCGCTCTGACACAGTCTCTCGATGTGGCGTGGTGGCAACTACTAGAGAGCCATACGACACCACCGACCCCTTAAGAGACATGCAGAAGTGAGCGCCGGAAGGGGGGCGTGCCAACAGTTCCGTTGTGACCGCATATTCATTGCTGAAAATTCCCGGCCTCCTTTGCCAGTGTTTCAAGACCATACCGTGCCGCGTGCTCTGCATTGTCCAGGTCAATCGTGCGGATGCCGTCGCGCTCCAGGCGCTCGTTGACAGCAGGCAGGTTATTGCGCACGGTTTCCTTTTCTGCGTCCGTGGTCTTGCCTCGGTGCGGCTTGCCCGCATGTTCCAAAGTCGTGTAGTCCAGCTTATCGACTGTCGCTGCTGGCGTTGGCCGAGCGGCCTTGCGCGGTGCGTATGCCGGTGCTGCTCGCCGGATGACCTCGCCCATGTCCATGCCGGCTGCGAGGTTGTTGAACGCTTCGATCTCCATGGTGACAGCTTCCGGCGCTGAACCGTCGCCCTGGTAGAGCTTGAGACTGACGACGCTCAGCGCACCTTTTCGGATGGACTCAGCTTCCTCCTCAGCGGCCTCGATCTCCACGGGACCATTGTCGAGAGCCGGGTGCTGCTCAACGACGATCCGTACCACAGCGTCGTCTTCGATAATCTTATTCGTCAGGTCTGAGAATCGAACCATGCGTTGCGCCATACCGTGCTGCACCTCTCCTTGTGCGGAACATACTTACGCGACGGAGGTTATCACCCCGACTGATAGGTCTTCTCAAGACCTCTGCGCTCCGTTGCGGCTCTGAGCACGCTCCCTTGACAGGCGTTGCTCGGCGGTCACTTCGTCAGCGCTTGATGTAGCAACTTACCGGCACTCGGCCAAACGCTGATCTCAGTACTCCTACGGGGTAGCAGCTATGCGCTCAAGGCCGCGCGGCCGAAGACCCTCAACGGAGCGCCTTCGCCGCACTGTCTTCTTATACCCCTCGCCCTGGCGGGAATCGTTGTGCACCGTCCACAGGAAGCCAAGGGCGAACCCGCCCGGGACCCTGCACCCGGACGGAACCGTCGCTACGCGACCACCCTATGGGCCAATGCCGTTAAGTTAGGCATGGGACCTTGAAGATGTGGATCTTTGGTGGGCTGTCGTGGAGTTGGCCGTGGTCGGTGGTGCGTTTGATGCGGTGGCTGTGAGCGCGGTATCTCTTGACCACTCGGG
>JALYTS010000127.1 GCA_030854185.1 Actinomycetota bacterium
CCCACTGCGGTCCCCTCCCTCAACCCTTCAGCGGCGGCAGATTGGCCACGACATCCTCCGCCAGCGCCCGAGCCGGCCCACACGGCTCCTCCAACCCCTGCCGCAACGACGTGAAAACGACGACGAACGTCTGCCGCTCAGCGACGGCGACAGTGAAAGTGCAGCTGGTGCCCTGTATGAGGTCCTTGGTCCGGATCGCTGGATGCCCGGCGATCTGGGTGACCTCGAACACCGCGAAGGTCGCCCGCTGGGCATAGACGTTGTGCAGGACGTCGTTGGTGGTATCCACATAGTCCCTGATCTCGCGGGTATGCGCCTTGTTGCTCCACTGGCACCCGGGAGCGTCCAGCACATTCTTGGACTGGGCGGGCAGGTCCATCCGATTGGCCGCCAGCTGCGCCGGGGTCAGCAACTGGCACGGCGGCGTACCCGCCAAGTTCTTGGGATCGCGTACCGGCGGGATCGGATCGGCCGGTGCGCTGGCCGACGATGCCGGCCCACCGGCCGGGGCGGTGGGCTGCGGGCCACCAGTCGAGCAGCCGGTCAGCACGCCGGCCAGTGCCAGCACGATCGGGACGCGGAGCATCACAGTTCTGTCCGCCTCAGGTGGGCGGCATTGACCTCGTCGTTGTTCCGGTGAGCGGCCAGTGACTGCTCCAGCGCGTCGGCTGCCTTCTCCAGCTGGATCGCGCCGGACTCCAGCGCCGCACGCAGCGAGCCCGGCTCCTCGCTGGCCGCCCACTGGCCGATCTCCTTCGCCGCGTTGATGCTGACCGCGTCCAGCCCCGGCGCAGGGACGTTGGACAGCCGGAGGACCTCGAACTGGAGGTCTCGCAGCTCGCCAGCCGCTTGCCGGAACGCGGCGATCGCCTGGGGGGCCTGGTCCAGGTCGAGCCGGAAGTGTTGCGTGGGATCGCCCAGGATCGAGGCCAGGTCCCCCACCGGCGGCGGCCCACCGGTCGGCGGATGCAGCAGCCCGTCGAGGTTCTCGGTCATCCCGCCGGAGGGCGTGGGCGCACCGAACCCACCTTGCTCACTCATCGTGACGTTCCTCCTCACCCACCGGCAGCACCGCCGCGCAGAGTCTGCCACACCGGTCACCTGCGATGGCGCCTCCAGCAGCACCCGTCCTCGAGGCTGATGGAGTTCCTACTGCGGCGGCTGATCCTGCTCGCCGAGGCGCTGCTTCAGCAGATCGGCGCCCTTGCCGATCTGCTCGGAGTGCTTCCCGCCGGTCTTCTCATCAGCGAAGTGCGCCACCTTGTCGATGCCCTGCTCGACCTTGTCTGAGTGCTGGCTGAGCGCCTGTTGGGCCTTCTGCTTCAGCTCGCCGATCTTGTCACCGATACCCACGATGTCTCCTTCCGACATCCAGCACACGGTGTGCCGGTCGGAAGTGACTACCCCGAACCACGCGCCAACCCTGCACGGCGACCGAAGTTAACCCGGCTGGGCGACGGGCTGGCCGGCGCTGGTCCGCCCAAATGTCACCGGGTTCGCGGAGCGCGCCGTTCGACGGGATCGAGGTCGAAGGGCAGGTGCGGCTCGGCCTGGTACCAGTAGGCCACTGAGGAGTAGTCGTCGCTGCGTTTGTTCGCATGGCCGTGTTCGATGCTGACCCGGATGGACCGTTCGAATGGCACCGGGTCTTCGATGTGGAAGCGGTACAGGCTGATCTGCCCGCTCCAGTTGTCCCCGCCAGGCAGGGTGATCCCGTGATAGGGCGCGTGGTAGCTCTGGGTGGGGCACCACGCGGTGTTGAAATAATCTTCAGTTCCGGTGCCGTGCAGGGTGGGTGGCCACGCCTCGCCGTCGATGAAGATCATGTCGTCGCCCTCGCCATACCAGTTCCACTGGTTGGTGTCGCGAAGGTTGTGGATGTTGAGCAGGCAACCGACGTAATGACCGTGGCCGGTCGCGTCCAGGATGGTGTAGTTGGCTTTCCCGTCGAGATTTTCCCCGGTGAGCAGGAAATCGGCGTTGTTCTCCGACCCCGGCTCCACCCCCAGGCAGGGGTTGCTGCGGCGCCACTGGGCGTGGAAGCGGCCGATACCGCCTTCGAGCTCGTCGAGTTCTTCGTAGTCGATGTAGTAGTAGAAGAAGATCTTCTCCTCGGTCAGTTCGCTGGTGATCTCCAGCCGGGCGCCCGCGCCGAACGGCATGTGGAAAAAGCAGTTGAACCCTTTGCCGTCCTCTGGGCTCATCTGTAGCGGGGCGGAGACGAAGTTAGTGGTGCGACCATGCCCGACCCCGAAGAAATCACCCAGCGGTACTGCGATGCTGGGATGCGCTTCGCCGTCCCAGTAGGCGCGGAGCACGAGCCGGCGGAGGTAGTCGGGTTCGGCCATCCATGGGTCGCGGAGCATTCGTTCATTGGCGACGGTCACCCAGATGTGGTTGATGCTGCCGGCTCCCTCGACGTCGGCGAGGGTGGCGGTCTGTCCCGGCTCGAGGGTCAGGCGGTCGTCGTTACCGCCGGTGCGGTCCCAGCTGGACGCTCGGCGCCGGCGGGTGCGGCGCAGTCGGGGCAGGTCTCTCAGGCTTGAACCGTACGGACCGTAGTTGACGGTCACGCGGTGCCTCCCGCGGTGGGCTTGTTGATCGCAGAAAGCCTGGTGCCGCTGCGAAACGCTGCTTCCAGCGACTCCAGGCTGCGTTCCTTGGTCTCCGGCACCATCCACCACACGACCGGGAAGAGCACGACGCCGATCACGGCAAAGAGGATAAAGGCGCTGCCTATGCCTGCGTATGCGACGAAACTGGGGAACGTCAGCGAAATGACGAATGCAGACAGCCAGTTGAACAAGGTGGCGATGGCCATCGCTGCACCTCGGACGGCGAGCGGGAAGATCTCGGCCAGCATCACCCACAGCACCGGGCCCCAGGTCGCCGAGAAGGTGTTGGTGAACGCCACGAACGCCGCTGCCGCGATGGCGAACAGCGCGGTCGAGTCGACCGGGAGGATCAGCACTGCCGCACCGATGGCGAACAGGCTGGCCGACATTCCGACCAGACCGGCCAGCAGAACCGGTTTGCGGCCTCGCCGGTCGACGACTTTGGATCGGACGAACAGCGCGATGGTCCCGATGTTCACCAATCCGTTGAGGAAACCGAACAGCAACGCAGTGGTCTTGGACACCCCGAAGCCGGTGAGGATGGTCGGTGCGTAGTACACGATCGCGTTGATCCCGGTGACCTGCTGGGCGATGGCCAGCAGGATGCCCAGCAGCAACAGCCGGCGCACCCAGGGAGCGGACAGCAGGGCCAGCGGGCGCGAGTCGTGTTGCCGGCGTTCCAGCGAGGTGATCTCGGCGAACTCACGCTCAGTCTCCGCGGTGTCGCCCCGCAAGCCGACCAGGACCGCGCGTGCCTGGTCAGGCTGTCCACGCCGGATCAGCGATCGTGGGGTGTCGGGCATGCCGAACATCCCGGCCATCAGCACGACGGCGGGAAAAACACCGATGAGCAACATCCACCGCCACGAGCCGGCGAAGGCCAGCGCGTAGCCCAGCGCCGCCGCCAGCGCCGTCCCCACGATGATCATGTACTGGTTCAGCGAGGTGACCGCCCCACGGTCCCGGGCAGGGGCCATCTCGGCCAGGTAGAGGGGCACCATCACCGACGCGATTCCGATGCCCAACCCGAGAATGAACCGGAAGGCCACGAGCATGTTAACGGTCGCGGCGGCGCCGGCGCCGAGGGCTCCGACGGTGAACACCACTCCGGCAGCGAGCAGGATCCGCTGCCGGCCTTGGTGATCGGCCGCGGGTCCGCTGCCCAGCGCGCCCAGCATCGCCCCGAACACCGTGGCGCTGACCACCGCACCTTGCTGCCACGGTGTCAGGGGCAGATCGCGAGGAATGTACAACAGCGCGGCCCCGATGATGCCGTTGTCGTACCCGAACAGCACCGCCGCCAAGGCGCCCAGGGTATATACCCGTCGGGTGGTCACCCGGGTTCCGAACATGGACGCGACCATCAGCTACCTCCGTCGTGTTGTTCTCGGGCGAGCGCGTGCGCGATCTTTCTGGTATTCGGATACAACTCGCGGTAGAGGGCGTAGAAACGCTCGTAGGTCGCGGTGCGCTGCGGGTGTGGCGCGATCGTGGTCGCGATGGGGTTCCACTGGGCCATGTCTATTTGGGTGATCTCCGGCGACTTCCCAGTCTTAACGGCGCCGATCCCGAGGGCGGCCAGCAGCGCGTCGCCCAGGCAGGCGCCCATCGTCTGGCGGGGCAGCTGCTGCGGGGCGCCCAGGACGTCGGAGACGATCTGCGTCCACAACCCCCCTTTGGTGCCGCCGCCCACCGCGACCAGGCGCCGATCCCGACCCCCGGAGTCGCGCATCGCTTCCAGGTTGTGCCGTACTCCATAGGCCGTCGCCTCCAGCGCCGCCCGGTAGATGTCCCCCCGGGTGTGCCGCAGGGTCAGCCCGGCCAGCACACCGCGGGCGTCCGGGTCGAACAGCGGCGTCCGCTCGCCGGCGAAATAGGGCAACATCAGCAAACCGTGGGACCCGGGCGGCGACTGCTGGGCTTCCGAGACGAGCCCCTCGAACGACGATTCCCCGGTCAACTTGCGGATCCAGTCAGTGACCGCACCCGAGGTCGCCATCCCGGCAGCGAAGTTGTGGGTGCCGGGAAAGGTGCCTACGGTCCCCCACAGATCGGGGCTGCGGCGCGGCCGGTCCAGAACCTCGACCAGGAACATCGTCGTCCCGTACATCAGCATGACGTCGCCGGGCGCCGTGACGCCGACGCTGGTGGCCTCCGCCCAGGCATCGATCGTGCCCGCCACCACCGGCGTGCCCGCCGGGATACCGGTCTCCTGGGCGACTGCGGGTTGCACCTCACCGACCACATCCGAGGGCCAGCACAGCTGCGGCAGCTCGAGGCCGGGAGCGATCAGTTCGGTCCATTCCTCGATCCAGCGATGCTCGACCGGGTCGTACATCGGGGTGCACTGGCTCGCCGAGTGATGGTCGAGGACGTAGCTGCCGGTGAGTCGGCGCACGACGAAGCTGTGCGCCATCAGGAAGCGCCGGGTCGCTGCCCAGGTTTCCGGTTCGTTCGCGCGCAGCCAGGCCAGCTTGGGTCCGACCGATTGCGAGGTGAGTACCGACCCGCAGCGCTCCAGAATGTTCGTTGCGCCCAGCGCCTGGGTCAGCTCGTCGATCTCGACGGTGGCGCGAGTATCCACACCGTACAAGATCGCCGGTCGAAGCGGCCGATCGTCGCTGTCCACCGGGAGCAGGCACGGGCCGATCCCGCTGACGCCCACCGCGGCGAGCTCAACGCGTCCAACCTGGTCGCGTGCCGCCGCCGTCAGTTCCTTGCTGATCGCCGTGAAGTCCGCCCACCACACCGCCTGCGCATCGTGCTCCACCCAGCCGGGGTGGGGCATGGACACCTCATGCGCCCGGGTCGCGGTCGCGACGACGGTGCCGTCAGCGTGCACCAACACACCTTTGGAGCTGGCGGTGCCGATATCGACACCGAGCAGCAGCGAGCTCACCGCGAGCTCACTGGGCCTCGCCCATCCGAACCGCGCCCATCCCGGCCCACTCGATATCGAGCATCCGGCACACCGCGCGCAGCTCGGCGACGTGCTCACCGGGCACCGCGTGGATGTGGTTGGCCCCGAAGCTGGACAGGAACTCCTCGGCCTCGACCTCGAGGCGAGTGAATGCGTGCGGCCACTCGAACGTCGACTGCCGGGCCAGCGACTCGTTGGTCGCGTCGTCGTAGGACTCGAAGGCGCCGCGGGCCACGTGCATCCGGTAGCGGCCCCCGATCCGGGTCAACCGGGCGAAGGTGGCAGGCCCGGGCGCGGCGAAGAACGACACCGAGGCCCCGCCGGCCGGGAAGTAGAAGATCTCGGGGTAGAAGTGCACCGAACGCAGGTTCTCCGCCGGGTCGTCGCTGCGCGCGGCGAACCAGGTGGCGTGCTGCCCGGAGTTGCACAGGTCCCAGATGTCGCGGTCGGCGTGGTAGTGCCGTACGTCGGCGAAGAGCACCGGCGTGCCGGTGAGGCCCTTGAGCAATTGCATCGTGAGCGCACCGTCCATGTCGGACTCGGTGGCGCAGACGTGGGTCGGCTTCGGGCCCTCCCAGTCATACGGGTCGTTGAGGAACGCCTCGGTGACGTCCATCGTGGTGAAGTGCGTGGTCAGCTCGGGCTGGCCCTTGATCCCGGAGAAGTCGAGGTTCCACTCCTCGATCAGCTCCCGCACAGCATGGTAGGAGCGGATCTGACGTTCGAGTAGCTCCGGCGTCAGTTGCCTGCCGTCGTAGTGGACTTCGGCAGCGTGGTGCTCCAACCATTCCCGACCGGCGGTCACCCGTGACTGCTCGACGTTGGCCGAGCGCCGGACGATCTCCCACTGGTCGATCTCCTCGACGTCCACCCCGAACGTGCTCATCCACTGATCGGTATCGGCCACCGCGGTGTACATCCCCATCGGCCGGCCGCCGAAGCGGCCGAAGGTGCTGCCCGACAGCGCGGACACGGCTGAGGCGGCCCGGACCGTCTCCAGGACGCGGTCCAGCACGGCCTCGTCGGCCACGTCGCCCCAGACACGGGTGTGCGTCCGGCCGATCTGGTCCAGCCCGCCACCGGCCGCCAGCATGCCGACCATTCCGGGGAACTGCGGGTCGATGTTGGAGAACAGCAACAGCGGACCCGGGGTGGCTGCCGCGGCGAGCATCGAGAAGTGCGGGAACGCCCACACCGCGTAGTTGAAGAGGGTGAGGTCCGGTCGCGCGTCAGCGACCCGGCGCGCCTCGGTGGTGGCCATCGTGTTGGTCCAGATCGGCTCCGCCGCACGGATGACCTCGTGCCCGGCCTGCTCGAGCGCCTGGGCGATGCGGCCCTCGACGTCGAGCGAGAACGTCTTGATGTCGGTGTGGACGAAGTCGCGTCCGTCGGAGAACGTCAACAGTCCGACGCGTGCCATGTTCTGCTCCTGCCTACGAGGACGATCGGTGTCATCGAGACCGTGGCGATCGCACCGCGGTCGTGGTGGCTCACGTGTCGTAGCTTGGCTGGAGAACGCCTGATGTACCGCTGTGTGACGAAGGTATCACCCAGCGGAAGAGGTCCCAGGCGTCCTGCGCGGGGGAGCGCCGGCGCAGCAGGTCAGACTCCGCAGTCGCGCGCTCAGCCGCTGGCAACGTCACTAATCAGCTCAATTTCGTAACGCATAAGAATATCACTGTCCCGGCTCAATGGGTCGATGCGACACGCGAGCGGCCATCAGCGGCTCGCGCAGAAATGTGTGGAGTGAGACGGTGCAGTGGCGCTCAAACTCACCCGAAGAACAGGCACACCACTCGACCCGTTGGGTCGTTCTTCAGTCGGGACGACACGGCGGGAGTGTGGGTGTGGCAGCGGTACGAGGGTCGAGTGATCGGCGGCGGCGTCCGCCGAAGCGGTTTTTGCGATGGGCGTTGGCGGTGGTCGTCGTGCTCACTCCATGCATCACAGTGCTATTCACCCCAACAGCCCACGGTCAGGTGCCGGTGCGGCCGATGGAGCCGGGACCGCCGGTGTTGCCGGTGGTCTCGGCTCAGATCGTGACCCAACCGAGCGCCGGAGCCGACGACGTCAGCCCGACCGCGCCCGTTCGAGTCTCGGTCAGTCACGGCGTGCTCGACGCGGTGTCGCTGGCCAATCCGGAAGGCAAGGAGGTGGCCGGTCACTTCTCTTCGGACAAGTTGAGCTGGACGACCACTGAGCCGCTGGGCTACGCCAAGACCTACACCTGGTCGGGCACCGCCACGGGAATCGACCACATACGCCGCGCGGTCACCGGCTCGTTCCAGACGGTCGTCCCCGAACGCCTGATCAGCGGGCGGCTCAACGTCGCCGACAACGCGACCTACGGCATCGCCATGCCGATCGCGCTGACCTTGAGCTCCAGAGTTATCGATAGGGCTGCCGTGCAAAAGGCCCTTTCGGTGCACACCTCGGTGCCCACCGAAGGATCCTGGGCATGGCTGAATGACACCACAGTGCACTGGCGTCCCAAGGCCTACTTCGCTCCCGGCACCCGGGTCAGCGTGACCGCCAAGCTCTACGGGCTGGCCATCGGCGGCGGCGCCTTCGGTCGCGAGGACATCACCTCCACTTTCACCATCGGCCGATCTTACGTGCTGCGAGGCGATACTCACACTCACCGGTTACTGGTTTACGCCAACGGGATCCAGGTTGCCGACTATCCGGCCAGCTACGGGTTGGACTCCGACCCCGGCCGGGCGACCCACAACGGGACTCATGTGGTGATGAACAAGTATCCAGTGTTCTACATGAGCAACCCGAGATATCACTACAAGAATATCGAAGCGCGGTGGGCGGTGCGTATGTCCGACAATGGCGAGTTCATTCACTCGGCGCCGTGGTCGGTGTATGACCAGGGCAGAACCAACGTCTCGCACGGTTGCATCAACCTGTCCCCGGCCAACGCGCAGGCAGTGTTCCACGAGGTCTTGACCGGAGACCCTGTCGAAGTCATCGGTTCCTCCCGGCAATTAGGATCCAGCGACGGCGACTACTACGACTGGACCATCCCCTGGGATACCTGGAAAGCCATGTCCGCTCTCTCGAACTAAACCCGAAACGGATAACCGGGGGTCGTGCGGGGAACTCTGGATAATACCTCGATCTATGCGGACCCGACGCATCAGTCGGGGCTGGTACAGAGGAGGATTCGCATGAGCAGCACGCCTGACAGCGCCCAACCCGTGAACGAGGAGATCGGCCCGGAGGTCAGGATCCCGGGACCTTTCCCTACCGGGAGTGCGCCTAACCGCACGGAAGCTGCTGAGGCTGTTGCTCACCAGTCGAAGCCGACAGATACGACGACAGAGCACGCGCCGTCGCTTGGGGACCTGGCCAAAGACGACGAAGAACGTGCGAGCACCTAACACGGCAACGGCACCTGCGGCAACCGGTGCACAACGCGCCGTCGCCTGGACAAGAAGATCACGGTTTGTGTGCCTACGACGACAGTACGTGTCACCGTAGGCACACAAACCGTGATCAACCCTTGCTAGCGGGGATCCGGCGGCCAAACTTGATGGATATGCCGTCGCAGCAGCACTGACCCGCCAAAATCGCTGGCGATCGTGGCGGAGACGCCGGCGCTGGCGGTGCCGGGGTTCGCGATCCGGTGGCGGCGAGCGGGCCGGCGTGGGCCTCGTAGCCCACAACCTGCCGAGCGCCTCGACACGACCGGGTCGGAGCCGTCGCAGGCGGCGTTTGTCGGGGCGCTCGGTGCCGTAGTGCTGGTGGATCCTCGGCGGGTCGAGGACGCCTTCACGACGATCACCTACTTCGAGAGCGGCTCTGCGCGAAGCGCTCGCGCTGGGCCCGGAAGTGCCGCTGACGACTTGTGATGCCCGCGATCCGGAGTCGGCCGCGCGGACACTGCAAGAATTGGTGTCATACACCATGAACGTCGGTTCGGAATCGCAGTTCCCCACCCGAGGTCCCGGCCTGATTACGTCTCCCATTTCAGGTCGAAGCCTGACAACGACCGGTATCGCTCGAGGAGCTCCTCGTCGGTGCACTCCGAAGGAGGTGTGTGAAGTCCTTTCGGCTCGGGGCCGTAGACCTCAGCCGCTATCTCCATCTCCTGCTCGAGAGCCCAGCCCGTCGACGTTTGCCGGAACTCCTCGAGCGAGTCGTCGCCCATGACACCTCCTGGCCAAGCGAGGACCGCCGCTACCTATGGTTGCACGCTCCGGCCGGCATTGCTGCCCGCTGAACGCAGGGCCGCGACCACGAGCCCGATCCGCGGGTCACGCTGTAGCTGCTCCAGGGTCACCGGCAGTGGCAGCCGCCAGTTCGGGTACTCGTCGACGGTGCCGGGCAGGTTGGGCTGGCGCAGCTCGCCGACCACGTCGTAGGGGGAGACCAGCAGCAGCTGGCAGGGCGTGCGGCCGAGCAACGCGTGCATCGCCAGCACGATCTCGCCTTCGTCCTCCACATCTGCGCCAAGCAGACCCTCGCAGCGCAGCAGGTCGATCAGCTCCGCGCGGTCTACCTGCGCCTGGGCCCACTCCGCTGCTTCGTCTTTGAGCAGACCCAGTGCGGCGCGGACGCGCACGTGCTCCCCGCGCAGAAAGCCGACCGCCGTGGGTAGGTCGTGGGTGGAGATGCTGGCCGCGGCGCACCGCGGCCAGCGCTTCGGGGGGAGTAGGGGCGTCCCGATGGCCTGCTCATCGCGGGCGAACCACAGCACGGCGCAGCCCAGCACCTGCTGGTCCGCCAGCGTCTCGGTGACTTCCGGCTCCACGGTCCCCAGGTCCTCGCCGATCACCACCGCGCCGCTGCGATGGGCCTCCAGCGCCAGCGCCGCGAGCATCGCCTCAGCGTCGTAGTGCACGTAGGTGCCCTGCTCCGGAGAAGCCCCCGGCGGCACCCACCACAGCCGCCACAGGCCGGCGACGTGGTCGATGCGCAGCCCGTCTGCGTGCGCGAGGACGGCACGGAGCATGTCCCGGTATGCGGCGTACCCGGTGGCCGCCAGCCGGTCCGGGCGCCACGGCGGCAGCCCCCAGTCCTGCCCCTGCTGGTTGAACGCATCCGGTGGGGCGCCGACCGTCGTCCCGATGGCGAGCACGTCCTGCAGTGCCCAGGCGTCGGCGCCCTCGGGGTCTACGCCGACGGCGAGGTCGTGCACCACGCCGATGGCCATCCCGTGCGCGGCGTCCTTGGCGGCGGCCAGCTGCTCGTCACACTGCTGCTGCACCCAGGCGTGAAACGCCACCCGCCGCGGGTCCGCGCTCGCCGTCGCCGGGCGCCGCAGCTCGCTGGGCCAGCGCGACCAGCTCGGGCCGTGCCGTTCGGCGAGCGCGCAGAACGTCGAGAAGTCCCGCAACCCGTCCGACAGCACCGGACGGGGGTTGCCATCCGCTTGCCAGAGCAGCTCCAACGCGGCCCGCTTGGCCGCCCAGACGGTGTCGTGGTCGATCCGCTCGCCGCGCGGGTCGACGCCCCCCGACTCGACCCAGAGCGCGTCCACCTCGGCCCGCAACGCAGGATCGCCCCGGCGGTAGCCGCCGATATCGGTGATCCGCAGGTAGAGCGGGTTGACGAAGCGGCGGCTCGACGGGCTGTACGGCGAGGGTTGCACCGGAACGGTTGGGGTCACCGCGTGCAGTGGATTGACCAGCACGGCACCGCTGCCGTGCGCGGTGGCCGTCCAGGCGATGAACTCGCGCAGGTCGGCGAGGTCCCCGATGCCCCACGACTGGGCCGAGCGCAGCGCGTAGAGCTGCAGCATCCAACCCCAGGTACGCGGCGGCTCGGGCAGCGTCGGTGGCGCCACCAGCACGGTGGTGTGCCGCCCGCCGCTGGTCAGCGAGTACCAGCCGGGCGCAAGGTCGGCCGGCAGCGCGCCCCGGACCGGCATCTCGGCACCGTGCTCATCGGTGAGCAGGCCGGGAGCGGGGATATCCCGGCGCTGGCCCTGGCGCAGCACCACGGTGCCCGGCTGCCCAGGTTGTCGAGCCGCGGCCAGCGCATCCTGGACCTGCGCCGGGGTGTCTGCGCTGACGCCGAGCAGCCCGAGTACCCGACGCACCACGTCGGGCTCCACGTCAACCCGCCGCCGCCGCGCATCCCGGTACCAGGTCGCGACGCCGTGGGCCGAGGCAAGCTCCTCCAGCGCGGTGTCCATGCAGGCCATGCTGCCAGCCCGCCCCAGAATCAGACCGCTGCGTCTGGCACATCCTTCGGTGCACGGCTGCCGGATCCCCCTCAGCAAGGGTTGATCGCGGTTTGTGTGCCTACGGTGACACGTACTGTCGTCGTAGGCACACAAAC
>JALYTS010000128.1 GCA_030854185.1 Actinomycetota bacterium
GCCCTCGGCGCCACGCCTGGTCGCGGCGCCGAGGGCGGCGACCAGATCTCCACGCTGCCCGACGGCGATCCCGTCCAGCTCCAGCCATTCGGCCAGCTCTCGCAGCGCCCTCGCGAGCTGGGTGACCACCCGTGAGGTGTCGGCGATCCGGGGTTCGGCGAAGGCGCCCGGCACCCGCAGCAGGCCGGCGGAACGGTCGGCCTTGAGGTCGACCCGGGCGACGAGCTGCCCGTCCAGCAGAAACGGGAACACGTAGTAGCCGTGGCTGCGCCGGTGCTCCGGGACGTAGATCTCGATCCGGTAGCGGAAGCCGAACAGCCGCTCAGTGCGCGCCCGGTCCCAGATCAGCGGATCGAACGGGCACAGCAGCGCGGCGCCGGTGATCCGCCGCGGCGTGCGAGCGTCGCGGTGCCGGTAGGCCGGGGCCCGCCAGCCCCGCACCATTACCGGTCGCAGCTCTCCAGCCTCCACGAGCTGCGTGACCGCCGTCCTGCTGCGCCCCGGTGGTAACCGGTAGTAGTCCCGCAGGTCGGCTTCGGTGGCCACGCCCAGTGCGGCACCCGCCCGCGCGATCAGCTCACGAGCGCCCTGCTCGGCGTCAAGGCGGCGGGCGAGCACGTCGGCCGGCAGCACCCGCTCCGGCAGGTCGTAGAGCCGTTCGAATCCCCGCCGGGTGCCGGCGACGAGCTCGCCCCTGCCGAAGAGCCACTCACAGATCCGTTTGGTGTCGGTCCGATTCCACCACGATCCAGGCGCTGCCCGGACCCCAGCACCCAACTCCCGCTCCAGGGCGCCCGCGCCGACCGGACCGTGGTCCTTGACCGCGTCCAGCACTGCCGAGACCAGCTCTGGAGCTCGCGCCGCCAGTTCGCCATACCGTTGCCACCAGCCGGGGTTCTTGGCTCCCGAGTGCAACAGCGGCCAGTCCTGGATCGGAACAAGACTCGCCTCGTGCGCCCAGCACTCCACCAACAGGCGAGGACGGCGCATCGGGTACGCCCAGGCAGCGGCGTCGAGCAGTTCCCTCGGGTACGGACCCAGCCGGCTGAACGTCGGTAGGTAGTGCGCCCGGGCCAGCACGGTGACCGAGTCCAACTGCAGCAGCCGGATCCGACCCAGCACCCGCACCAGATGCCGCCGAGTCACCGCCCCGGTGGGGCGCGGGTCGGCGAAGCCTTGCGCGGCCAGCGCAGTGCGCCGCGCACTGTCCTGCCCCACGATCTCCACGGTCGTCGATGCTGCCATCAGGCACCGACAGTCCCCCGCGCTAGCTCCCCGAAACGGCTCCCCGCCGGCTACCGCATACCGTGAGCGGCATGGCAGTGGCTCGGGTGCGCGCGGCGACACCGCAGGACGTTCCCATCCTGACCGCGCTGCATGCCGCCACCTGGCGCGCCGCCTACGCCGAGCTGTTGCCGCCCGACGCCCTCAACGAGCTGGATGCACCGCACCTGCACAAAGCCTGGGCGGACGCCATCGAGGGCGGGGCCATGGTGTTGATCGCCACCGAAGGCGCCGCTCCGGTCGGGTTCGTCGTGGCCGGTTCCGCGCCCGAGGACGACGTGGCCGCCGCCGATGGCACGCTGCCGCCGGACGCGGCGCGGACCGTGCTGGTCAGCACGCTGCTGGTGGAACCCAGATGGGGGCGTCGAGGCCACGGCGGCCGGTTGCTCGGCGCCGCCGCGACAGCGCTACGCGATGCCGGTGCTACCCGGGGAATCGCCTGGGTGCCGGCCGAGGACCCGGCGTTGCTGAACTTCTACCGGCGCGCCGGCTGGAACCCCGACGCCACCGTGCGCACCCTCGACGCCGGCGGCCGGTTTCTGCGCGAAGTCCGGCTCACCGGCTCCCTGGACCTCGCGCTCACCTAACTCAGCATCGCCAGCGGCCGCCATTCGGAGTCGAAAGCAGTTCACCTGCCGTAGACCGCGATTCGGCTCGGTAGCGCGCGCTAGTTCCACCCGGCCAGCGCATCCCGAAGGACAACGGCCTCATCCTCAGCCAGCGTGAGCACGCACGAGCCCGGCTCGCCGCTGCGCCAGCCAAGATCACCGAAACTGAGTGATGACAGTGCAATTCTGCACGGTTGCCACTCAGTTTCGGCGATCAAGAGAACGCGGGCTACGCGAATAGGCAACAGCCTCCACGTGGACCGCAATTCGGCTCCGAATGGCGATGCGGGACGCGGGCTAGAGATCGAGCAGGGGTTCCAGCCCTATGGTCAGGCCTGGGTGGTCGAGTACCGAGCGGACGCCGAGCAGGACGCCGGGCATGAAAGAGCAGCGGTCGAGGGTGTCGTGGCGGATCGTCAATGTCTCACCCTCGGTACCCAGCAGTATCTCCTGGTGCGCGATCAGACCGGTCAAGCGCACCGCATGGACTCGAACCCCGTCGACGTCAGCGCCGCGAACGCCCGGCAGGGCACGGGTGGTGGCATCCGGAGACGAGCCCATTCCGGCCTGTGCGCGGGCCGCCGCGATGAGTGACGCGGTGCGGGCCGCGGTGCCCGACGGCGCGTCGGCCTTGCGCGGATGGTGCAGTTCCACGATCTCCACCGATTCATAGAACCGGGCGGCCATCGCAGCGAAACGCATCGACAGGATCGCCCCGATGGCGAAGTTGGGGGCGATCAGCACACCGAGATCGGGCTTGGGTGCGAGCCATTCGCGGACCTGTGTCATTCGGGCCTCGGTGAAGCCAGTGGTGCCTACGACGGCGTGAATGGACTGGTCAACGCAGAAGCGGACGTTGTCCATCACCACGTCGGGGTGGGTGAAGTCGACGACGACTTCTGCGCCCGCGTCGGCGACATTGAACATCCAGTCACCCGCGTCGACCATCGCGACGAGTTCCATATCGTCAGCGCCGTCAACCGCCTTGCACACCTCGGTCCCCACCCGGCCGCGCGCCCCGAGTACCCCGACCCGGATGGGGTTGTCCGCGGAGCGCTTGCTCGCAGCGGGCATCTGCTCCGCGGGGGTCATGCGATCAACTCCGCTATCTCGTCGGGCAGATCGTCGGTGTGCGGGTACGGGCCCACCACGGCGGCGGTGATCGGTTGGCGGAGCAGCTCGCGGGCGAGCTCGCCGACCTGCTCGACGGTCACCCCGTCAATCCGTCGTAGCTCGTGTTCGACGGTGTCGTGCGCACCGAGGTTGAGCTCAGCCGTCCCGATCCGGGTCATCCACGAAGGTGCGTCCTCCAGACCCAGCACCAGCGCGCCACGCAGCTGCCCTTTGCCTCGGGCCAGCTCGGCATCCGACAGGCCGTCCCGGGCCATATCGGCCAGCACGTCCCCGACCACCACCGCCACCTCACCCAGCCGGCCCGGAGAGCAGCCGGCGTAGATCGACAGGCTGCCGGTGTCGGCGTAACAATCCAGCGCGGAGTAGACCGCATAGGCCAACCCGCGCTGCTCACGAACCTGCTGGAACAGCCGCGAGCTCATCCCGCCGCCCAGCGCGGCGTTGAGCACGCCGAGCGCGTAGCGCCGGTCGTCATGGCGGTCCATGGCCGGGACACCCAGCATGAGGTGGGCCTGTTCGGACGAGTCGGGGCACAAAGCCAGTGCGCGCCGGGCGCTGATGTGAGCCCGGCCGCGACGTGGGCGCACGGGTAGTGCGTTACCGGTCAGGTGTGGTCCGAAACTCCGGGACACCGCGGCCAACACCGCACTGTGCGTGACGTTGCCGGCCGCGGCCAGAACCATCCGCTCTGGCGTGTAACGCCGCCGGTAGAAGCGGTGCAACGCCTCGCGGCTCATCCCGCTTACCGACTCCTCCGTGCCCAGCACCGGGCGCCCCAGTGGGTGCGACCCGAACAACGCGGCGCAGAACTCGTCGTGCAGCAGGTCCTCCGGGTCATCGTCGCGCATCGCGATTTCCTCGAGTACCACGCCGCGCTCGGTCTCCACGTCGGCCGGGTCGATCTGGGCGTCACCCAGCACGTCACACACCAGATCGATGGCGAGCTCAAGGTCAGAGTCGAGCACCTGCGCGTGATAGCAGGTGCAGTCCCTGGTCGTGAACGCGTTGAGCTCGCCACCCACCGCGTCGATCTCCTCGGCAATCGCCGCCGCGGAGCGTCGCGTGGTGCCCTTGAACAGCAGGTGCTCCAGGTAGTGCGCCGCGCCGGCCACCGCGGTGGGCTCGTCCCGCGAACCCACCGCCACCCACATCCCCACGGCCGCCGAGCGGGAACCAGCCAGCTGCTGGGTCACCACACGCAACCCGGCGGGTAACACAGTGCGCTGGAGCGTCGCGTCCGGAGACATTCCTCCTTGGGGATGCTGCCGCGCGATCACGTGCCGGCCGGAACCTCAGCGGTGTCCGTGGCGGGTCCGGTACCTGAGCCAGCGGTGTCGACAGCATCGTTTTCGCTCACCGGCACCAGGCTGATCTTTCCGCGGTTGTCGATGTCCGCCACCTCCACCCGCAGCTTGTCGCCGACCTTCACCACGTCCTCGACCTTGCCGATGCGCTTGCCGTTACCCAGCTTGGAGATGTGCACCAACCCGTCCTTGCCGGGTACCAGCGAGACGAACGCGCCGAAGGCCGCGGTCTTCACCACGGTCCCGAGGAACCGCTCTCCGACCTTGGGCAGCTGCGGGTTGGCGATCGCGTTGATCCGGTCGATGGCGGCTTCCGCGGAAGGGCCGTCGCTGGCACCGACGTAGATCGTGCCGTCGTCCTCGATGGAGATGTCCGCGCCGGTCTCCTCGGTGATCGAGTTGATCATCTTGCCCTTCGGACCGATCACCTCGCCGATCTTGTCCACCGGGATCTTGATCGCGGTCACCCGCGGGGCGAACGGGCTCATCTCGTCCGGCCCGTCGATTGCTTGGGCCATCACCTCGAGAATGGTCAGCCGGGCGTCCCGAGCCTGCGACAGCGCGCCTGCCAGCACCTCCGACGGGATCCCGACCAACTTGGTGTCCAGCTGCAATGCGGTGACGAACGCACTGGTGCCCGCCACCTTGAAGTCCATGTCACCGAAGGCGTCCTCAGCGCCCAGGATGTCGGTAAGCGCGACAAAAGCGTCCTGGCCATCGACTTCACCCGACACCAGGCCCATCGCGATACCCGCCACCGGAGCCTTGAGCGGAACCCCCGCGTTGAACAGCGACATCGTCGACGCGCACACCGAGCCCATCGAGGTGGAGCCGTTGGAGCTCAGCGCCTCGGAGACCTGGCGAATCGCGTAGGGGAACTCAGCCCGGGTGGGCAGCACCGGGACCAGCGCCCGCTCAGCAAGCGCGCCGTGACCGATCTCGCGGCGCTTGGGCGAGCCCACCCGACCGGTCTCGCCGGTGGAGAACGGCGGGAAGTTGTAGTGGTGCAGGTAGCGTTTGGTCGTCTCCGGGCCCAGCGAGTCGATCTGCTGTTCCATGCGCAGCATGTTCAGCGTGGTGACACCGAGGATCTGGGTCTCACCGCGCTCGAACAGCGCCGATCCGTGCGCCCGAGGAATCAGCTCGACCTCAGCCGACAGCGGTCGGATGTCGGTGATACCCCGCCCGTCGATGCGTACCTTGTCGCGCAGGATGCGCTGACGTACCGCCGCCTTGGTGAGGGATCGGAACGCAGCACCGATTTCCTTCTCCCGGCCCGCGAATTGCTCACCCAACCGCTCCAGAGCGCCGGCCTTGAGTTCATCGAGCCGGCTTTCCCGCTCCTGCTTGGCCGCGATGACCAGCGCCTTAGCCAGCTCGTCGGCCACCACCTCGCGGACGGCGTCCAGGGCGTCGGGCTGGTAAGCGGGGAAGGTGGGAAACTCCAGCTCCGGGCTGCCGGCCGCCGCGGCCAGCTCCTGCTGGGCCTGGCACAGGGTGCGGATGAAGGGCTTGGCGGCCTCCAGCCCGGCGGCCACCACCTCCTCGGTCGGTGCCTGGGCGCCGCCCGCGATCAGCTCGATGGTGGCCACGGTGGCCTCGGCCTCGACCATCATGATCGCCACATCGCTGGTGGAGCCGTCGCCGACGACCCGACCGGCGACGACCATGTCGAATACCGAGCGGCCGATCTGCTCGTGAGTCGGGAAGGCAACCCACTGGCTGCCGCCTTCGTCCTGGGTGACCAGGGCCACCCGGGTAGCGCCGATCGGTCCGGAGAAAGGCAGCCCGGACAGCTGGGTGGACGCTGACGCGGCATTGATCGCGAGCACGTCGTAGGGGTCAGCCGGGTTGAGGCTGAGCACGGTGACGACGACCTGGACCTCGTTGCGCAGGCCGTCGACGAAGCACGGGCGCAGTGGGCGGTCGATCAGCCGGCAGGTGAGGATCGCATCGGTGGACGGACGGCCTTCCCGGCGGAAGAAGGAGCCGGGGATACGCCCGGCGGCATACATCCGCTCCTCGACATCCACCGTCAACGGGAAGAAGTCGAACTGATCCTTGGGGTGTTTGGATGCCGTGGTAGCGGACAGCAACATCGTCTCGTCGTCGAGATGAGCGACAACGGATCCGGCGGCCTGCCGGGCCAGCCGACCGGTCTCGAATCGCACAGTGCGGGTACCGAAGGCGCCGTTGTCCAGTAACGCGATCGTTTCGTGCACCGTCTGGGTTGAGGTGGTAGCGGAGTCGGTCAATTCTTCTCCTCCTCGCCACGCATACCGCTGGTGGAACCATCGGCGCGGGAACGAGGACGGCTGGCCGGTCTTCGATCGAAGCCCCCGGAGCACGTGACATGCTCCCGGGAGCCACTACCGAGGACCGGGCGACGACGGTCCCGACGACGGTGACGTGGCGGCTCGTGCGGCGATCTGTGGTTGTGTGTTCAGTGCCGGCTCAAAGGTCAGCAACCCGTGGGTCAGCGGCGTAGGCCGAGGCGCTCGATCAGGGATCGGTAGCGCGCGATGTCGACCTTGGCGAGGTAGTTCAGCAGGTTGCGGCGGCGGCCGACCATGAGGAGCAGGCCGCGCCGGGAGTGATGGTCGTGCTTATGCAGCTTGAGATGCTCGGTAAGGTCCATGATGCGCTTGGTCAGCAAGGCGACCTGAGCCTCAGGGGACCCGGTGTCCCCCCCGCGTAGCCCGTATTCGGCCAGGATCTCAGTCTTCTGTGCGGTGGACAGCGCCACTTAAATCTTCTCCTGTCATCTTGTACCGTGCGAGCCACGAATTACGCGTGGAATAACTCACCGAGCCGACCACCACGGACCGCAGCCGGACCCCTGGGCAGGCTACCAGCTCACCCCTCGGCGTCGATTTCCTGGCCTGGGCCGGCGGCGCGCCGAAGCAATGCGGCGAGCAACGGGAACCGGTCCTGCAGCAGACCGGCCGCAGCGGCCAGCTCCGCCGGATCAGCCACCGCTCGCAGCGCTGGGACAAGCACCTCGTCACCGTGGCTGTCTACCGGCAGTATCTCTGCACCGCCGCTCGACTCAGTGCCGCTCGAGCGGCTGGCGGTGGGTCGACTGAGGGTGGGCCGGGAGTCGCGCACCTGCTCCAGCGCAGCCCGGATCGCACTCGGGTCACCGGAGGCAACCTCGGGGGTGAGCACTCGGCGCTCCAACATCACCATTCGGGCCAGCACGGCGGGATTGCCGATCTTCGCTCGGCGACCGCTCATCAGCTGGCTGAGCATCGGCGCGCTCAGCCCGAGGACCTCGGCCAACTGCGCCTGGGAGACATCGAAGGCGACCACGAGTCGCCGCACTCGATCGCCCAGCGGCTCGCCGTACCACTCCCGCTGCAGGGCGACGTTGCGCGCGACGGCACGCTGGTCATCCACCGGTCACCCCTTCCGCGCCAGGCCGGTCGAGCACCTTGCGGGTGCGCGCGACGTCGTCGTCGATCTGGGCGACAAGCTCTTCGGGGGTGTCGAAGCGGCACATGCCGCGCAGCCGCTCGACGAAGTCCAGCGCCACCCGCTCGCCGTAGAAGTCCTCGTCGAGATCGAGGACGAATGCCTCCACCCGACGTTCGCGTCCGGAGAAGGTCGGGTTCGTCCCGATCGACACTGCTGCCGCCAACTCCCGGCCGCGGTGTGCGAAACGGCACGCGTACACCCCGTCGGCGGGGATCGCGGCGTGCCGCGGCGTTGACAGGTTCGCCGTCGGGTAACCCAGGCTACGACCACGCTGATCGCCGCGGACGACGATGCCCTCCACCCGGTGCGGCCGACCCAGGGCGGTGCCCGCGGCCACCACGTCACCGGCGTCGATGCACGAGCGGATGTAGGTGGAGGAGAAGGTCAGCTCGCCCTGGGAGAGCAGTCCCACGCCTTCGGCGGTGAAGCCGAACCGACGACCCAGGGACCGCAGCAGCTTGATGTCGCCGGCCGCCTTGTGACCGAAGGTGAAGTTGTCACCGACCACGACCTCCGCCACGTGCAGGCGCTCGACGAGCACCTCGTGGACGAACTCGTCGGCCGGCATCCGGGATAGCTCGACGGTGAACGGAAGCACGAAGAACACCTCGACCCCGAGCTGTTCGACCAGCTCGGCCCGGCGGCGAAGGGTCGTCAACTGCGCTGGGTGACTGCCGGGCCGAACCACCTCCGAGGGGTGCGGGTCAAACGTCATCAGAACGCTGGGAACACCCATTTCGCGGGCCCGCCGCACCGCTTGGCCCACCAGCTGGGCATGACCACGATGCATCCCGTCGAACACTCCGATGGTGACCACGCTGCGGCCCCATCCATTGGGAATGGCCTCAATTGCCCGCCAGCGCTGCACAAGGTCTGAGGCTAACCGGACCCGGTGTCATCGGATCCAGTGCCATCGGGTCCCAGTGCCATCGGGTCCCAGTGCCGCCGGGCTTAGTCACCCGCTGGACGCAGCACCAGGACCGGCCGGGCCAGCCCCTCGCGCTCGGTGAGCAGCGCGATGGCGTGCCCGTGTGAGTCGATCGCGGCGTGCATTGCGGCCAGCCCGACCGCCGGCAACGATCCACCATGAGCCAATACCCGGGCCTGCTCGGAGTCCACGATGCGGTGGTCGAACGCGGTAGCCACCACGTCGTCGAGTTCCGCCCAAAGCCGCGGTTGCGCCGCCAGCTCCTGCAGCGTGCACGCGACGTCCAAGCCGTAGGGGCCCACCCGGATGCGGCGCAGCGCGGTGAGGTGTCCCCCGACAGCCAACGCAGCCCCGAGGTCCCTGGCCAGTGCCCGGACGTAGGTTCCGCCGGTGCATTCCACCAGCACGTCGAGGTCGGTCACCGCGTCGCCGCGGCGCAGGCCGAGGAGCTCGAACCGGGACACCGTCACCGGACGGGCGCTCAACGGCACCGGCTCACCGGCCCGAGCCAGCGCGTAGGCCCGCTTGCCACCGACCTTGACCGCGCTCACCGTGCTGGGCACCTGCTCGATGGCTCCGCGCAGGTCCTCGATACCCGCGAGGATCTCCGGTTCGGCCACCGCCGCGGCGTCGGCGCCGTAGACGCGCTCGCCTTCAGCGTCGTCGGTGCTGGTGGACATGCCGAGCCGCACCGTGGCGCGGTAGACCTTGGGTTCCAGCGGGAGATGCCCCAGCAGCTTGGTGGCGCGCTGCACACCGCAGACGAGCACGCCGGTGGCCATCGGGTCTAGCGTGCCAGCGTGCCCGATCCGCCGGGTGCCCAGCAACCGGCGCAGCCGGGCGACGACGTCATGTGACGTCATCCCGGCCGGCTTGTCCACCACCAGCAGACCACCGGGCGCCAACGCGGAAGTCATGACAGCGCCGGCGTTGGCCGCGTTGTCACGCCTCGCAACCCGGCCGCCTTGCTGGGTAGAAGCCACAGGGTCATGGCGACTCCCGCAGCCATTTCTGGCGAGCCAGCGGCCGGCTCGACCATACGTAGCTGTGAGCGTGGCCGGCCGAGGTCACCCAGCTCTTGCACCGACTCGAAACCCGTAGCGGTCGCCGGAAACTCCGGAGCGATACCCATGACACTCTCCCAGTGCTTCGAGGCGGTGGCGGCGGTGTGGCGACGGTAGCGGGCGGTTGACCTTACCGAACTCCAGCGGCGCGACGTCGACGGTGCGGGTGCGCGACGTCAGACCAGGGGCGCGTGGTGCAGGGCGGTGCGCAGCGCGTCCAGGACGTCCTCGGAGGTGCCCTCAGCACTGAAACCAGCAGCGAGGCGGTGGCCACCACCGCCGAGCGCCGTGGCGGCGGCGGAGACGTCGAGGCGCTGCTTGGCGCGCAGTGACACGGTCCACCGCTCCGGGCCGGCTTCCTTGAGCACCGCGGCGACCTCGGCCTCGGCGGTGGTCCGCACGAGATCCACCACGCTCTCGATCTCCTCGCTGCGCAATCCCGCCGCGTCGGCCAGCCGCACCGTGGTGTGCACCAGTCCGAGTCCCTGAGCCGATGCTGGCTCGAACCGGGCGCGACCGAGAACCGCTCCCAGCATGGCCAACCAGCCGAAGGGATGGGTGTCCAGCAGTGCCCGGGTAGTGGCGTTGGGATCGACGCCCGCGGCCAGCAGCCGGGCAGCGATCGCGTGGGTACCAGGGTCGGCGCGGCGAAAGCAGCTGGTGTCGGTGACCAGACCAGCATAAAGGCAGCGCGCGATCGGCTCATCCAGCTCGACGTCGAGCGCGTCGAGCAGCTCGAGCACGAGCACCGCGGTCGCCTCCGCGCCGGCGTCCACCAGATTGTGCGTACCGAACCGGCCGTTGGTGGCGTGGTGGTCGATCACGAGCACGGCACCGGCGGTGTCCACCCGATCCGCGAGGCAGCCGAGCCGATCGCGGCTCGCCGTGTCCAAGGCAACGAGCAGCTCCGGCTGCGCCGGTACCTGGTCCGGCGACACGATGAGATCGGCGACGTCCAGTGCCCGCAGCGATTGCGGCGGCTGTCTCGGCTCGCCGAAGGTCACCCGCACGGTGGTGCCGCGCCGGCGAAGTGCTAGGCCGAGAGCCAGCGCGCTACCCAGCGCGTCGGCGTCGGGTTGCACGTGGGCAACCAGAGTGACGTCGCTCGCGCGGGCGACGAGCTCCGCGGCGGCCGCCAGCTCCGACTCCCACAGATCCCGGTCGCGGCGGCGGTCAGTCATCGTCTGCGGTGATGTCCCTTGGCGGGCGGTACGGATCGGGCTCACCGGCGGGCGACGCGTCCGCGGCAATGCGGGCGACCTTCGCATCCGCATCATGCGCCTGGGCCAGCAACTCGTCGATCCGGCGCACCCCGTCTGGGATGTCGTCGCAGCGGAAGGTCAGGGTGGGGGTGAATCGGACGCCTGTTCCACGTCCGACAAGGGAACGCAAGACGCCGGTCGCACTCGCCAGCGCGGCGGCAGCCCCGGCGGTGTCCGGCGGCGTATCGACCGACGGGCCGAGCACCGTGTAATAGACCGTCGCGTCCCGGAGGTCTCCGGTGACCTTCGCATCAGTAATCGTCACCATCGTCAGCCGCGGATCTTTGACCTCGTGTTCCAGGCCGGACGCGACAATCTTAGCGATCCGTTTGGCGAGCCGGCGGGCCCGTGGTGGGTCGGCCATCGCAGCGTTGTCCTCTCACGCTAGTCATCATCTGGACCCAGTATCCGGTGCCGGGCCGACAGCAGCTCCAGCTCGGGCCGCCCGGCCACCAGGCGCTCGCATGCGTCGAGCACCTCACGCACGTGGGGAGCGTCGGCAGCAATGGCGGCCACCCCGATCAGGGATCGCCGGTGCAGTTCTACGTGGCCGGCCTCAGCCACCGCGACATCGAAGCGTCGCCGCAGCTCCGCGATCACCGGCCGGACCAGCGAGCGCTTCTGTTTCAGGGAGTGAACGTCACCGAACAAGACATCCAACTCCACAGCGCCGACGTACACCGCTCACCACCGGTTGGTAGCTGGTGTGGACCACCATGCCCGGGGTTGGTGGTCCTGGAAGATCACCGCTCGGTGGGTTGGTG
>JALYTS010000217.1 GCA_030854185.1 Actinomycetota bacterium
GTGCAGCTCGGCCCGCAGCGCCGTGGCATGGGCCATCCGGTCCTCGGCGAACGCCCGGACCGTTGCGGCCAACGCCGGGTGGGCCTGAGCTGCCAGCTGGCCCACCTCGTGCGCCAGAGCGGCGTCAGCCTCGGCGCGCCGGGCTGGTGACTCCAGCGGATCGGGCCCAGTGGGTGCCAGGGACGATGGGGCGCACCCGGTCAGCGCCGCCGGACCGGCCAGCAGCAGCACGGTCCCGGCGGCGAGCACGGCGCGACGGCTGGGACGGGCTGCTGGCACGGTCGGCTATCTTGCCAGGCCCCGTTTTGCGGCGGTCCGAGCACCGTGATCCACACGGCGCGGGTTGGTTTCGCGACGCGATACCCTAGGTAATCCCGATCGGGGCACGCCGCGTTGGTGCGTCGCCCGCAGTTGCCAAATCGGAGCCGGATAGTCACTTCTAGTCAGGAGGCCACGGTGACCGCGCAGCCTGCGAACCTCGGCTCAGCAACCGAGTCGGTGGTGCGCGACGCGGTGGCTGACGTGGGGTTCGACCTGGAGAGCTTGGAGGAGGTGCGGGTAGGCCAGCGCTGGCTGATCCGGGTGATCGTCGATTCCGACGCCGGCGTCGCGCTGGACGACATCGCTGCGGTGAGTCGCGCGGTGTCGCTGGCCTTGGACCAGCGCGACGAGCTGATCACCGGGCCCCACACCCTCGAGGTGACGTCTCCTGGTGTCGACCGGCCGCTGACCCACCCGCGGCACTGGCGGCGCAACCGGCTGCGGCTGGTCCGGGTGGCCCTGGTAGCCGGCGGCGAGCTGGTCGGCCGGATCGGTGACTGCGATGATGAGGGCGTCACGCTGCTGGCGTCGGGAGCCTTACGCCGGGTGCGCTACCCGGAGCTGAGCCGCGCGGTGGTCGAAGTGGAGTTTCGCCAGCCGCCTGCTACCGAGCTCGCTGCACTCGACGGCGCGAGCCGGCAGGATTGGGAGGAACGGTGAACGTCGACATCGCCGCGCTGCGCGCCATCGAACGGGACAAGGAGATCTCCTTCGACACGGTTCTCGAGGCGATCGAAACCGCGCTGCTCACCGCGTACAAGCACACCGACGGCCATCAACCGCACGTTCGCATCGACGTCGACCGCAAGAGCGGCCTGGTCCGCGTGCTCGCTCAAGAGCTCGACGACGACGGCAACGTCAGCCAGGAGTGGGACGACACCCCCGAAGGGTTCGGTCGGATCGCGGCCACCACGGCCCGCCAGGTGATCCTGCAACGGCTGCGCGATGCCGAGCACGAACGCACCTTCGGCGAGTTCTCGGCCAAGGAGGGCGAGATCGTTGCCGGGCTCGTACAACGCGATGCGAGGGCCAATGCCCGTGGTGTGGTGGTGGTCCAGATCGGCGAGACCGAAGGCGTGATACCTCCGGTGGAGCAGGCGCCCAGGGAGACCTACCGGCACGGCGAGCGGATCAAGTGCTACGTCGTCGGCGTATCCCGGGGAATGCGCGGGCCGCAGATCACCCTGTCCCGGACGCATCCCAACCTGGTCCGCCGACTGTTCGCCCTGGAGGTACCCGAGATCGCCGACGGAACTGTGGAGATTCCCGCGGTGGCCAGGGAGGCGGGGCACCGCTCGAAGATCGCCGTCCGGTCGACCGTCGCGGGAGTCAACGCCAAGGGCGCCTGCATCGGGCCGATGGGCCAGCGGGTCCGCAATGTGATGAGTGAGCTGGGTGGCGAGAAGATCGACATCATTGACTACGCCGAGGATCCCGCGACGTTCGTGGGTAATGCGCTGTCGCCGGCGAAGGTCGTCTCGGTACAGGTGATCGATGCCCGAGCCAAGACTGCCCGGGTCGTCGTCCCCGATTTCCAGCTGTCGCTGGCGATCGGCAAGGAGGGGCAGAACGCCCGGCTGGCCGCCAGGTTGACCGGGTGGAAGATCGACATTCGAAGCGACGCGGACCCGATTGCATCACCACCGGCCGGCGTTGCGCGCGCCGAGGTACCGGTCACCAATGCCGGTTCTCCGCCCGCAGCCGGGGCGCGCTAGAATTGTGATGGCCTCCCGTCGGGGGACGGTCTACGCCTGCCCGGACGACGTCCGGCGCTGCCGCTGCGAGCGGTCCGCCGAACCAGTCCGGACATGCGTGGGTTGCCGGACCAGGACGGCGGCTTCCGGATTGCTGCGTGTGGTGGCGGTGGATGGGACCCTAGTCCCAGACCCGCGGCGTCGGTATCCAGGTCGAGGTGCGTGGGTGCATCCCGATATCGGATGTCTGCGTCTCGCCGAGCGGCGCCGGGCCTTCCCGCGGGCGTTGCGCTCCGCGGGTGCGCTCGACACCGCTGCGGTGTACGCCTTTCTCACCCAGCCGTGTGGAGATGTGTGAGGTCCTCGGTTCGCTGGGGACCGACGCCCGGGACCGTCTCGGTGCGCGATCAACGCGAAAGAGCAGGTCGATTCCGAAATGTACCCGCAGTCGTGAAGCACTGACAGCGATGGACATGGACTAGTAACGGGGTCGAGCGGGATTGCCGCCGGCTCTACCAGTGAGGAGAGCAGTGGCAGGTAAGGCCCGCGTGCACGAGCTCGCTAAGGAGCTCGGCGTCACCAGCAAAGAGGTCCTCAAGAAGCTCGCCGATCTCGGTGAGTATGTGAAGTCCGCCTCCTCAACAGTGGAGGCACCCGTCGCCCGCAAGCTTCGTGACTCCTTTCCCTCCGATGGGGGCAAGCAGTCGCACACCAACGGTGCGTCGTCCGGTGGCCGCGTGAGCAGCGGCTCCTCTGGCGGGATATCCCCCACGGCAGGCGGAGGCGCCGCCAAGCCGGGACCTGCGCCATTGCCCGCTCCTCGTCCGGAATCCGTGCCTGGCAGTCCCTCTCCGGGAATCCCCCGAGTGTCGCCAGGAGCGTTTCCGGTGGCAGCTCCGCCACCGATCCCCCAGCGCGCGACGCAGGAGAAACACCGGATTGCTGCGGAGTCTCCGGTCGTCGGCGAGCCCCCGGCCGCGTCGGACAGGCCGGCGGCACCTATTCGCCCGGAGGCCGAACGTCAGGTGGCTCCCCAACGTCCGCAGGCCGATCAGCGGCCGGGAGCCCGGCCCGATGATCCAGGCGCCACTCGCCCGCGGTTACCGAAGCCGGGACCGCGGTCACCGCGGGTAGGTAACAATCCCTTCGGCGTCGGCAGTTCCGCGCCGCCGCGTTCGTCCGGGCAGCGACCCGCACCCCCCGCGAGTCCAGCCGGGCCGAGCAGCACGCCTTCCCGCCCGGGCGGGGGTAACCGCCCGAGCTCCAGTCGCAGCGGCCCCCCCGGCAGCGGCGGACCACGGCCGAATCCCGGCATGATGCCCCCCCGGCCGCCCAGTCCCGGAACAGGACCGAGC
>JALYTS010000218.1 GCA_030854185.1 Actinomycetota bacterium
TCACTGCGGTGCTCGGAAGTGGAGCGCTCCCCGTGGGTGTTGACGGTTCAGGCCGCCTGGTTTTGTAGTGCTCCTGATGCGTCGTCCCAAGTTTGACGGACTTCGCGGGGAGTGCGGTAGTTCAGCCGGCTGTGGGGCCGGTCGTGGTAGTGGTCGATGTAGGCGGCGATCACCTCCCGCGCCTGGTCGAGGGTCTCGAACTCGTGGCGCCACACGCATCGTTCTTTGAGGTATCGGAACCACGATTCGATGAACGCTTGGCTTTCGGGGTCGCGGTAACCGCCGCGGCGGTGGCGGACGCCGAGCCCGGAGAGAACGAGCCGTGTGGCGCGGGCGGTGAACGCCGAGCCGTTATCGGTCCCGAGCGTCAACGTCCCTGGCTTGATGCCTTGCTCAGCGACCGCGGTCTGGATCACCGCGATCGCTTCCTTGGCCCGACAGCGCAGACTGAGATCCCAGCCGACGATCTCGCGGGTGCAGCAGTCGATGACCGCGTTCAGATACACCCAGCCGTGCTCGGCGACCCAGATCGAGGTCATGTCGAGATGCCATAGCTCGGCGGGTCGGGTGACCTGAAAGAACCCCGGCCGTCGCCGATGTGGCTCGTGCGTGCGCCGCTGGATCAGCTTGCGCTCGCGCATCACCCGCAGCACCCGCTTGCGGTTGATCGCCCGGCCCAGCTTGCGATTGACCCAGGCGGTGACGATCCGATAGCCGTCAGTCGGGTTCTGCTCGGCGACCTGCACGATCGCTGCCTCGACCTCGTCGACCGGCGGGCGGTGGGCGTCATCAGGCCGCTTGCGCGGCCTGGGAACCCGGTAGATCGCTTGCCGGCTGATCTGCAGGATGCGCGCCAGCGCCGAGGGGCTGTGCCCCTCGGCGACGAGCTGACGGGCGTAGGCGACGCGCTTGGTCACTCCCACGTCCGAAATCCGTTTCCCAGGATCTCCAACTCGTAGGTCTTGCGGCCCAGGGTCCGCTCCAGCTCCCGGACGTGCTTACGCAGCTCAGCGAGCTCGGTGCGCTCCTCCTTGCCGGACAGGCGCTCCGCGCCGCCCTCCAGCAGCTTGTCGCGCCAGCCGTAGTACAGCGCTTCGGAGATCTGATGCTCGCGGCAGACCTCGGCGACCGACCGGTCACCCCGCAGGCCGGCCAGCACGATCTCGAGCTTCTGCGAGACCGTCCAGGTGCGGTACTTCTTCCTCTCGCTCAACGTGACTCTCCTTCGGTTGAACGGCCCATCCTGAGAGGCGCCCCGGACACGATCCTGTCGGGTAGCCGGGGCGGTTGCCCGCCCCGGCTCCCACAGAACCGTGCTTGTGCTGTTCACACACGGCTCTTCGGGACGGCGGGTTGCGAACCCCGCCGTCGGCCGGTTATCGACCTTGGCTATCCCAATTCCAACGCCAACTGCTCGTGGGTCGGGGCGACGATCTCCTCGTGCCAGGCTCGGTGCAGATCCACGAGCGAGAGGAGTCCACGGTCGGTGAAGTACCGAGGTCGCAGAGCCCTGTCGACTTGTGAGACATGGCTGAGCGCCCAATGGGACCTGCGTCCCGAGTAGACGGCCTGCCATGCTGCCCGCGGCTTGATCCCAAGGGCGATGAGGTTGCGCACGATCGTTGGTCGACGCTTCCAGTGGTGCAGCAGGATCGCCCGCAGCCGACGCCGGATATGGGCGTCGAGCGCGCGCAACACGTACTGCTCGCCGGGCTCGCAACCCCGGAAGAACTGATGCCATCCCCTGAGCCACGCGTTGATCCGCAGGATGCAGCTTTGCAGCGTGCGTCCCCACGGCCTGGGCGTGAGCGCGCGAATCTTCTGCATCGCGTTGCGCTTGGTGCGCACCGAGAGCAGAATCTCCACGATCCCGGACTGCGGATCTAATCGCAGCCGGAACCCGAGGAAGTGGCGGTCCTCCGGTTGGGCGACCGCCGACTTGTCCTGGTTGATCTTCAGACGCATGCGCCCTTCGATGAACCCGGTCAGGCTGGCCATCACCCGCTGTCCGGCCCGTTCGCTGTGCACGTAGACGTTGCCGTCGTCGGCGTAGCGGACGAACCGGTGGCCACGCCGGTCAAGCTCCCAATCGAGCTCGTCCAGCACGATGTTCGACAGCAACGGCGAGAGCGGCGAGCCTTGCGGAACGCCTTCGTCGTTACCGATCACCACACCGTCCGGCAACACGATCTTGGCCTTTAGCAACCGTCCGATCAGCACGAGCAGCAGCCGGTCCGCGACTCGCTGCGCGAGCCGCGACATCAGCCGCTGGTGGCAGACGCGATCAAAGAACTTCTCCAGATCGATATCGACCACCCACCCGTACCCATCTTCGAGATGCCCCTTGGCCTCCTCGATCGCCGTGTGGCAACTGCGGCCCGGTCTGAACCCGTGACTCGATGGATGGAACGTCGGCTCGAACACCGGCTCGAGCACCTGGCGCACCGCCTCACAGACCACCCTGTCGATCACGTTCGGGATTCCCAACCCGCGCATGCCACCGCCCGCTTTCGGGATGTTCGCCCGGCGGGTCGCGCCGGGCCGATACTTCCCATCCAGCAGCCCGGAGGCCAGCTTCGGGCCGGCGGTCGGCCACTGCTCAAGCAGCTCGTCGACCGTCTGCCCGTCAGGGCCGGGGGCTCCCTTGTTCGACACCACCTTCAACAGCGCCGCCGTCAGGCGGCTAACAACCTCCTCCATCGTCACCGGCGTGACGTTCTCCACGTTGACGATCGCCTCCGGCACCCTCACCTTGCGAATCGCGGACTGGTCCGCGACCGCTCGGTGAGCGGCCCCTCTCGGGTTTTCTGCTGTTGCGATCGGCAGGCGAAGCTGCCCCGCCGTTTGCTCAACCGGGATCGCCTTCCCTTGCCCACCGGGACTCGACCCGGCGTGCTCACCGGGCATTACGCCCGCCTTCCAGTACTACGCGATCCTCCGACTTCTGCCGGGCCATCAGCCTCCGTTCCTTCTTCCTCGGGCATACCGGCCTCCCGGCCGGAACCCGGCAGATCTCCTGGGGTAAGACGCTGAGATTTCGCCGCGATCACGTCGCCAATACGCTCCTCGGGACCGACAGGAACAGGGCATCGCTGCTGGCGGCCAGCTCACCCACCCAAAGGACGCCTTACGGCGCTTCACTCTCGTTCGCGACCACGACACACCTATGGCTTCCTTCAGACACGCCCTCACGGAAGCTCCGCAGCGCCACACAGGCCGCACTGGAACCGCCCGGTGAACTCCGGGCCGCGCCCTTGCCTCGTCGATGTTGGGTTCCCCCTGTCAGGGTCCCAGGACAGGACTTCCACCTCCGATCTCATACGTCATGCCCAGCACACCGCTACCCCGGCTCCATTCGTGCTCGTTGT
>JALYTS010000129.1 GCA_030854185.1 Actinomycetota bacterium
GTCGCCCGCTGCAGACCCACGAGACGGTTGTCGAGACAATCGCGGCCACCACCAACAAGAAAGGACTGACGGTTCAGGCCGCGCTCGACACCAACACCTACGAGAAAGGCATCAAGATCACCGATAAGGAGATGCGGATCTTCGAGGGTCTACATCTGCAACGCCACGAATTCCACGGCAACTGGAACTACACGGTACGGGGCCGATCGGACCGGCAGACCGATCACGGTGCGACACACCCAGCAACACAGGACTAATTTATGCGCGAGCCCTAAGTGGCGGTCTCGTGGAGCAGCCATGCGACGTCGTCGCCAACGCCATCGAGAGCACTGTCGGCCTCAGTGGCGGTCAGAGCATGGGGGAGTAGCCGTCGCCATTCCGGCCAGGTGCCAGGGTTGTTCCACGGGTCGGGTGGGACGGCGGCGCGCAGCAGCCGGACCGCGGTCACGGCCAGGTCGGGCTCGGCGGCCGACCGGGCGCGCAGGATGGCCTGGACGAGTCGGTGCAGTTGCCGGCTGCCGGTCTCCACCCGGGACAGTGACCGGGTGCGCAGCAGCCGGGTGAGGCGAGTGAACGCCAGCGGATCGCCGGCTGCGAGAAGCGAACGTCGCAGGTCAGCGAGCGGCTTCTTGCGGCCGGTGAACTGAGTGCTGCGGGCGGGTACGTTCCAGATCCGGCTCGGCGGCCATCAGCGAGCGCCACGAGAACGCCCAGCCCTGCTTGAGACCGGCCAAATAACCCGGCAGCGCCGCCGGCAGCAGCACGTGCCGGATCCGCCCCACCGTGCCCAGCCCCAGCACCCCGCCCACCTTGTCGAGCAACGGCGGCATCTGATCGAACCCGGCGAGCAGCCCGTTGGCGACCGCAGCTGCCATGCATGCGAATTGTATGCATGGCAGCTATTTGCATACAATTCGGTTATGACTCTGATCCAGGTACGCGACGTCCCCGAGGAGACCGTCAACGCGTTGAAGGCACGCGCCGCTGAGCGGGGCCTTACGCTGGCAAGCTACCTGCGTGGCGAGTTCGACCGGCTGGCCGCTCGGCCCTCCAATGCTCAGGTCGCCGAGCGGCTGGCCCGCCGCAACCGGCGAGGCGGTCCTTCGGCCGCCGACACCCTTGCGGAAATCCGCCGAGCCCGTGCAGTGTCGTGATCGTCATTGAGGCTTCCGCGATGGTCGGTGCTCTTGTGGACGATCCCGCAGTGCCTGAGTTACTTGCGTTGCTGGCAGACGAAGAGCTGCATGCGCCGGCTCTCCTGGACTTCGAAGTCGTCAGCGCGCTGCGAGGTCATCTGCTTGGCGGCAGACTAGACGAAGTAAGAGCCGATGAGGCGCTCGAGGACTTCGCAGCGCTGCAGATCGAGCGACATCAGATGACTGACGCGCTGGGGCGCATGCTCGACCTGCGGGAGAATTTCACTGCCTACGATTCCGCCTACGTGGTGCTCGCTCTAGGTCTGCAGGCACCTCTGGTCACGTCGGACCAGAAAATGGCTGAAGCCGCCCGGTTCGGCGTGCAGGTGCAGTTCATCCCAGGCGCAGCGTGATACGGGGAACCCCGCGAACGCGCCCGCCGCTGCTCATCGTCGTGAACTCGACAGTACGGACGTTTCCGCGACGAAAAAGGTCGGTGCGGTCGAGTTCACGACAGCGACTGCCGTGACGGCGACGTGGCGCGCTACGTCAGGAGCTGCGGGTGATGGTGAGGCCGCGGGTTCGGAGGACTCGGCGTTCCAGAGGAGCGAAGACGAGCAGCTCGATGGCGACTCCGACCACCAGGATCAGGCAGATCGAGGCGATCACCAGGTCCATCGCGTTGAGTTCCCGGCCGATGTTGAGCTGCTGACCGAGTCCGATGCCCAAGGCGGGCGAGTAGGTAATGAGCTCGGCCGCCATCAGCGAGCGCCAGGAGAACGCCCAGCCCTGCTTGAGGCCGGACAGGTAGCCGGGCAGCGCCGCCGGCAGTAGCACGTGCCGGATCCGCCCGACGTTGCCCAGCCCCAGCACCCTGCCCACCTTGTCGAGCAGCGGCGGCACCTGGTCGAATCCGGCGAGCAGCCCGTTGGCGATGGAGGGGACGGCGCCGAGCAGCACCACCGCGTAGATGGCGGCGTCGGACAGACCGAACCAGATGATCGCCGCAGGGACCCACGCGACTGACGGCAGGCTCTGCAACCCGCTGACGAACGGACCGAGAGCGGCCCGTAACCACCGGCTCCACCACATCGCCAGCCCGAGTACGGTGCCGGCGGCCAGGGACGCCAGGAACCCCAAAGCGCCGCGGGACACGCTGATCGAGATGGCGTCCCAAGCCCGGCCGTCGCGGACCGTCTGGTCGAAGGTGCGGAGCACATCAAGCGGGCTGGGCAGTGCGTAGCTCGGTTTGAGGCCGGTGTTGTAGGCTAGCTGCCACAGAACGATGAACGCGACCACCGCGACGATGGGGGGTAGCACCGAGCGCACGAAAACCGCGCCCGGTCCGGGTCGGGGTGGCAGCGCGGGAGCCTCCAAAGCATCCAGTCCGGCTTCGAAGGCGCGGTTGCCGTCGGCGGTCAGCGTCGTGTCGTCAACGGGCATGGCGGCTGATCTCCGCTCGGAGGTGCTGGGTGATCTCAGTAGCCAGGGCGCTGACGCCAGGGGACTCGATCGCCCTGGGCTGGCTCATCTCGACCTGCCACTCCCGAACGATTCGACCTGGGCGGGAGCTCATCAGCAGGACCCGCTGCCCCAGCCGGACGGCCTCGCGCACGTTGTGCGTGACGAAGACGACCGACAGCCCCTGCTCCGACCAGAGCCGGATGAGTTCCTCGTGCAGCGCGTCGCGGGTGATGGCGTCGAGTGCGGCGAATGGCTCGTCCATCAACAGCAGCTTGCTGTTCTGGGCCAGCGCGCGGGCCAACGCCACCCGCTGACGCATCCCACCGGAGAGTTCGTGCACCCGCTTGCGGCCCTGCCCGGCCAGGTTCACCAACTCCAGCAGCCGCTCGGCTTCGGCGCGGCGCTCACTCCGGCCCACCTTGCGCGCCTTGAGCGCCAGCTCGACGTTGCCGGCCGCGGTCAGCCACGGCAGCAGGGCAGGTTCCTGGAACATCAACGCCGGCCGGCCCACCGTGACTTCGATGCTGCCGGAGGTGGGGGTGCCGAGGCCGGCGATGAGCGACAGCAGAGTGGACTTGCCGCACCCCGAAGCGCCCAGCAGGCAGACGAACTCGCCGGGCGCGACGTCGAAGTCGATCCGGTCGAGCACCGGCGGGCGGTCCCGCTCGAAGACTTGGGCGAGTTGTGTCACGCGGACGCTGGACACGGGTGTCGCCTGTCGCTGGGCGGCTGGTTGCAGGGTCGGACGTGCCAGTGCCATCTTCGCTACTCTTTTCCGAGTCCGCCGGCCGACACCGTCGGCAGGCCCCGTTGAGTCAGGATCCGGTTGAGGATCGACAAGTCGTAGATGCCGTGCAGGTCGGCTTGCTTGGTGGCCAGCCCGGCCGCCACCGCGTTCTCGGCGCTGTGTTGCAGGGACGCCGCGATCGAATCGTCGGTCACGGTCAGGTTCTGCCAGGCGCGATCGACCACTTCCGGCTTCAATGGTTTGCCGGTGAGCGCGCTGACGGCGTTGTTCACGACGGTTTTGGCCTCGGCGGAGTTCTGGGTCACCCACTGCACCGCGTCGACGTGCCCCCGCAGCAACGCTTCCACCGTCTGTGGATGGCGCTGCAGATAGTCGGTTCGGACGATGAGCTGCGTGGTGACGAACTGGCCGCCTGGCCACAGATCTCGCTCGTTGACCAGCACCTTGCCGCCGGCTTCCAGTACCAGCCTCGACGCCCACGGCTCCGGCACCCACGCGCCGTCGAGCTTGCCTGACTTGAACAGCTGGAGCGTGTCAGCATTCTTGGTGGGCACGACGGTGACGTCCCCGCCGCCCTGCACACTGTTGCGCAGGCCGTGGCTGGTCAGCCAGGCACGTAGCGCCACGTCCTGGGTATTGCCGAGCTCCGGACTGGCCAGTGTCTTGCCCCGCAGATCCGGTGGCGCGTTGATGCCCTGACGGACGACCAGCTGTACGCCACCGGACGTGGCTCCGGCGATGATCCGAACGGCCTCGCCGTCGCTGCGCAGAAAAGCGTTGATCGCCGGGCTCGGCCCGATGTACGCCGCGTCAAGGCCGCCGCCGAACAACGCTTCGACCGCGGCCGGCCCGGCATCGAAGATCTGCGGTTCCAACTTGGTGGCGCCGAGCTCGTGGGTGAACAGGCCACGTTTGAGGCCCACGATGGCGGCGGCGTGCGTGACGTTGGCGAAGTAGCCCAGGCGCAAGCTAGGCGCTGGACCCGGTGCGCCACCGGCGCCGCGGTCACTGTTTGCGCACCCGGCCGCGAGGAGGAGAGCCCAGACAGCGATGACGAGGATGGTTGTGCCGCGTCGTCGAGTTGCGCTGGGTCTTTGAGTTGCGCTGGGTCTTTGAGCTGTGCTGGGACGAACCGGCATGACGGGCGGGTCCTCGGCGTGCTGGGGCGCGCGAGGTGGCGTCGCAGCAGAGGCAGCGCTGGGACGGCACGACCACACGCCCGGCGGATGGAGAGGTCGGGCAGGGTCAGGCCGACATACAGATCATGCTGCGCGTGCGCCCATAGTCGATGTGGCGACGAGCCACCAGCTTGAACGACAGGGCAGGCACATACGTCACATTACACACCCCAGCCCCGCTGGACACCGCGAAAAGGTTCCAATAGACGGCGACCGGCCTGGCAGAGGGCGAATTCGCATTTGATCAGCCAGGCTGAGGTGGCGCAGCCGGCGCAGAACCGGCAGGTGATCATCGAGCTGAGCTGACCCCCCTGCCCGCTGTTGCAGGCGTACGCTCGCCGGTCGGTTACGCTCACGGGTAGCAGATCCCACTCCAGAGGCCCTATGAGGAGACGCGGTGGCCACTCGAGTATCCCGGTCCAGCCGGACGTCGGCGCGGCGCGCGGCCGGGGAGCTCGAGGCGGAAGTCCTCGCAGCTCTGTGGGCTGCAGACGGGCCGGTCACGGCGGCCCGAGTGCGCGAGGCGGTCGGCGGTGAGCTGGCCTACAACACCGTGCAGACCATCCTGGTCCGGCTGTACGAGAAGGGGCTGATCGGCCGGATGGCCGACGGCCGTCGGCACGAGTATTTCGCGGTAAAGGGTGCCGAGGAGCTCGCCGCCGAGCAGATGCAGGCGTTGCTGAGCCGAGGCCGGGACCGTCAGGCCGTGCTGCAGCGGTTCGCCACCTCGCTATCGGTGGAGGATGCCCGGTTGCTGCAGGCGATGCTGCGGCGCCGCCCATGACCATCAGCGTGTATGTCCCGGCGGCGTTGTCGCTGCTGCTGGCGGCGATAAGCCGCATCGTCGTCGGTCGCATCGCGCCCACCCGCGCAGTGGTGTTCGTGGTCGCCGCGATGCTGTGCGCGGCGGCGGCGACCTGGGGTCTGGTTCTGCTGGCGGCCACCTTGCTGGGTGACACGACACTGGTCGCCGACGAAGCCCTTGAGCGCGGGGTGCAGCTGCAGGATCCGGTGCCCCAGCTGATCGGGGTAACCGCCGTGGCCCTGCTGATCTCGGGTGCGGTGCGGGTTGTGCGGGTACTGCGGGCCCGCCGGGCCACCACTCGCGAGCTGCGCGCGGTCTGCAGCTCATGCGGCACCGGTGAGCTGGCAGTGGTGGCATTGGCCGCCCCCCACGCGTTCGCGGTGCCGGGCCGACCAGGGCGGATCCTCGTCACGCGGGGTCTGCTGTCAGTCCTCGACGGTGACGAGCGACGGGTGGTGCTGGCCCACGAACGGGCGCACTTGCAGAGTAGGCATCATTGGCTGCGGGCTGCGACCGAGGTGTGTGCGGCCGTCAACCCGGTGCTGATCCCGGTGCGAGAGGCGGTCGCCTTCCTGGTCGAGCGCAGCGCCGACGAGCACGCTGCCGCAGTGACCGGCAGCCGGGAGTTGGTCGCTCGGGCGCTCACCAAGGTGGCGTTGGCCGGTGGGTCCGCCGGCGAGCTTCGCGTCTGGCCCGCCCTGCCCTTCGCCGGATGCGGGGTGTCGGCTAGGGTCGCCGCGTTGCAGTCGGATCCGCCCAGGCCAGAGCCGTTGGTACCGAGCAGCGTGCTGGCGCTGGGGGTGGCCACCGCGATTGCCGCGGTGCAGGCCACTATCGCGTTCTACCAGCTCGTTTACTGGTTGTGGCCGACCTGACAAACCAGCTGGGCGCCCGGCGGGTTAATCCTGGACTAACTCTCAGTGCAACTCCTGGGGGGCATCGTCACGCCGCGCGAGGTCCGCTAGTCTCTTACACGCTGTAGGAGAAGTCCTGACACGGCCAGGCGGTGCCTGGGATAGGTAGGGACCCAATGAGCGGACGAGCAGCGAGCACGCAGACACGGGTGCTGGTCATCTCGGGCAGTGTCGGTGCAGGGCACGACGGCGCCGCCGACGAACTGGTCAGCCGGCTGGCCAAGTTGGGCGTCGCGGCGGACCGCCGAGACTATCTGGACGCGCTACCGCGGATGTTCCGGTACATGCTGCGGGATGGTTACTGGTTGAGCGTCGGCTACGCGCCGGGGTTCTTCGACTGGTTGTTCGCCAACCTGGAGCGCACTGGCTGGGTGCAGAACGTCGCCATGTGGCTGTGCCGGCAGGCGCAGCGTGACGTGTTGCGCTGGGTCGGCGATCACGACGTCGTCGTGTCCACGTACATGTTGGCAAGCCAGACATTGGGCCAGCTCAAAGAGACCGGTGCGGTGGACGCGACGCTGGTCACCTTCCTCACCGACCCGGCGGTGCACCGGACGTGGGTGCACTCCGCTGTTGATCACCATGTGACGGTGACCGAAGCGACGGCTCGGATGGGCCACCTGGTGTATCGCACCCCGATGCGGGCCGTCGGGGGGCTGGTGTCCACCCGGTTCGGTGAACAACCTGATCCCGCCCATCGCGCTCGGTTGCGCGCCGAGCTGGGACTGTCCCCGGACGGCATGGTGGTGCTGCTGGCGACCGGCTCACTCGGGATGGGCGATGTGCCCAATGTCGTCCGGTCGATCAGATCTTCAGGCGTGGCGGAGGTCGTGGTGCTCTGCGGGCGCAACGACCGGCTGCGCAAGCAGTTGTCAGCTCAGCCGGGAGTGGCCGCCTTGGGCTGGCGCGACGATGTCCCGGAGCTGATGGCGGCGGCCGACGTGCTGGTGCACAACGCGGGCGGCCTTTCGCTGACTGAGGCGTTGACCGCGGGTCTGCCCGCGGTGACCTACCGACCCATCCCCGGGCATGGCATCGCCAACTCCCAGGTTCTCGCTGATGCCGGACTGGCGCCGTGGCCCCAGAATGAGACCGAGTTGGTCGCCGCGATACGCGAGTACGCCGGCCGCCGGGGCGATCCCAGCCACGTCGTGTTCAGCCAGGACACCGCATCGGTCGTACTGGCTCTGCTTGCCGAACGCCGCCAGCATGCTGTCCCCGGCCAGGACTCGCTACCCGCCTGAGCTGGGTCCAATTGGTCTGTGTCCTAATTGGGTTGGGGTCTGTTGGGCTAGGGCCCTTACTGGACGATGTGATTTCGCAGGGGGCCGACCGTGCAGCCCAGCTGATCAGCCAAAACGGCCAGCCGGGGTAGCGCTGCCACGGTGGATCGCCAGCTACCGGCAACCCGGGCGACGCAGTCCGAGTCGTGCAGCAGCACCGTGCCGCCGGGCCGTAGCTGCCGTCCGATGGTCCCCACGATCCGACCCGGAGTGCGCGCCTCCCAGTCCCGGCCCCAAGCCGTCCACAATATCGGCCGCAATCCGGTCCGGCGAGCAGCGATCAACGATCCCGCCGTGAGCACGCCGTAGGGTGGCCGGAACCAGATCGGCCGCACTCCGGTCGCCGCCGCCACCAGCGCTGCGGCGCGCGCCACGTCCCGGTCGATGTCGGCCAGCCCGCGAACCAGGTGGTTGCGGTGGCTGAACCCATGCACCGCCACCTCATGTCCGGCGGCCACGACGGCGGCCGCCACCTCCGGATAGCGGGCGACCTGCCCGCCGAGCATGAAGAACGTCGCGGTCCAGCCGAGCCGGTCCAGGGCGTCGAGTACCGCGGGGGTGCCCTCCGGGTCGGGTCCGTCGTCGAAGGTCAACGCCACGCTGTCCGGCCGACCCACACCGGCCAGGACAGGGCAGACCGCGGCGCGCAGCACCCGAGCCCGCAGCGCCGCTGGACCTGCCCAGCCGGCGGCCGCGGCCGCGGTTGCCGCCACGCCGAGGGCTGTCGCCGGTCTGATCATCGGACGAAGACTAGCGGCTGCGGCAGATACGGCGTGGCGCGCCGGTGTGGCAGATGACGGTGGCTACGGTCGGCGGTCGTGACGCAGACTGTCGACATCAATTTCACGTGGTGCCCGAGGCCGGACGGACAGTCGGCATGATCGGCGAATTCCATCCACGCCATCCTGACCCTGACGGTGGTCGGTTGTTTCGGCGGTTCATGACCACGGTTGCCGAGGCCCCGGGTCTGCTGGGGTGGGGGCCGTCCGGCCTTGCGCAGGCACAGGCAGCAGCGCGGATCGCGGCAGACCGATGGGGCGTTCCGGCGGAGTCACCGACACTGGCTACCGCCTACGTTGACTGACTATCGTCAGGTTGCCGATCAAGCCACGGAGCAACCTGCTCCAGGAACGACCTGACGGCACCGGGGTAGTCGTAGCGGCTGGCGGCAAGCCGTCGCGCTTCCCCCCTGATCCGGTGCCGTTCGACAGACGTAAGGGCCAGCGCGCGCTGCACGACGGCGGCCAGACTGGCGGGATCTTCCGGTGCGGCGGTGAATCCGGTGCGCCCGTCGATGACTTGTTCGGCCAGGCCGCCCGCGGTGGTCGTGATGACCGGGGTGGCTCCTGCCGCGTAAGCCTCAATCGGCACGCGGCCGAACGGCTCCGCCCGGGAGGGCACCACGACGCCGCGGAGCGCTGGGTGTGCGAGCAGGCGGCGGATGTCGGGGTGGAAGTGGGTCAGCAGGGTGGCGTTCACTCGGAGTCTGGTGATCTTCTTGGCGAGGTGTTGCTGGTACGCGGACGGTTCGGCGTTGTCGGTGACGGCGGCCAGCACCAGATGCGGCAGCGCCACACCCTGCCAGTGGAGGAGGGCGAGGGCCTCGAGGAGATCGTCGAAGCCCTTGTAGGGCTGGGCGCGGCCCATCGCCAGCATGAATCCATCCCGAGCCGGGGCTGGCAATATGGAATCGCCGGGTGCGGTGAGCTGCCAGTCGGCGGGGCTCAGACCGTTCGGCAGATCGACCACGGCATCGTCCGGCACCTGGTAGCTGACGGTCAGGTGGGCACGCATGTAATCGGAGATCGCGGCGATTCGTCCGCCGTGTCCGGTGGCGGTGCGCAGACCGTGGGACTCCCAGACGATCCGCTCCAGCTCGGTCGGGCAGTGGATGCGTGCGGTGGAACGCGGCACCAGGACCAGGTTCGTCACGGCGTGGGTCGGCAAGAACGGCGCGAGCCCGAGGAAGGGGGCGTCCAAGGCCAGGATCAGCACCGGGCCGGCGTCCGGAAACACGCAGTGAGTGAGGATGTCGGCGGCGTGGCGGACGGCGTGGCGGAAGCAGTTCAGACCACCGAACCGGACCTGACCTGCTGTGCCGTTGTCCACTGGGTGCACTGTCGAATCGACATTCGCGAGCAGCATCGTGGTCTCGGTGTGCCAGGTCGGATCGTGTTCGGGGCTGGTGGAGTCGAGGCGGACCGGGAGAACGACAAGCTGCGCCTCGGTGGGGAGCAGACCGGCGAGGATCGTCAAGAGTGCACGGTTGGAGCGGCCGGCTCCAGTGCCACAGCCGTAGAACCCGTCGTGTAAGGCCACCACCACGGTCGGTCTCTGCGGTCTGGTCATGGGAGATCGGCCAGATCGCGGAGAAAGCGGACAGTGCGGTCGACTGTGCAGTCGCGCAGCGAGTGCCAGGTGGTGGTGCGCAGCCGAGCGGCCAGATCCGGTTGCACGGGCACCAGAGCCTCGGCGGGGTCGCGGTAGTACGCGGCGAGGCGGACCAGGCCGGGCAGGCTGCTCCATGGGTGGCCGGGTGTGAGGCGGTCGGCGCGGCGCCGGAGACTGACCCTCGGGTCGAGCTGGAACAGCACGTAGCTGCTGGCGAGAGCGAGGTTCCCGCGGTCGAGGTGATCGGACACCCAACGGGCTCGCTTGGAGAGCAGCTCGCCATCATCCATGACGCTGTAGGCGTAGGCCAGCGCGGAGAGCCAGTCCCGGTCGCAGAACACTGGGCTGTCGCGGCGGGCGGCCTGGACTTGGTGGTGTTTGCACAGCCAGTTGTGTTGGTGTGCAGTGTCGTCGTCGAGGGCAGGGTGGGCCTCGATCGGGATGATGGCCCCTGTCGGCGAGGTGTATTCACCGACCACGGTCCGGTTTTCGGCGGCCAGAGCGGTGGCGGCGGTGGTCTTTCCTGCCCCTGGCATACCTTCCAGCACCAGCACTCGGTACCAGCCTGTGGCGTCAGAACAGTGCGGGCTGCGCAGCTGCATCATCGTGGCGGGCGTAGTCGCAGCTATGCAGATCTAGGCTGGTGGGTGCTTCGGTGGAGGGGTGCACGGGCCATCCGGCTAGCAGCCGGGTATCGACCAGTAGCGGCCCGTCCGGCGTGTCGAGCAGGAGATCGCGCCCGATGGTGCAGCGAACGATGCCGCCGAGCAGCGCCCCGCTGGCCAGGGCGGTGATCTCCAGGCAGGAATCGGGAAATGCGTCGAGGCCGAACGATTTTACCTGGTCAACGACCGTGCACGCCTCGCGGCCCAGTCCAGGCGGCCACGGCACAGTCTCGATGATCTGTTGGTAAGCGGCACGTAGGTCGTCTTGGCGTTGGGTTTGGTCCGGGAGTTTCCACCAGGCGGCGAATTTGACGCGCCGCTGGCGTCGCTCGGGAGCCAGACCACTGGCCGCGATGCGTTGCTCACCTGCCCGTACCGTGTGCAGCCCGCCGCGGGCGAGCCAGGTGAAGGCGAGTGCACCTTGTTCGGCAAGCCGGTCGGTGCCGCGTTCGGTGGCGGTCAACCCGACTTTCGTCAGGCCAGGTCCGAACCAGGCGAGATAGAGCGCGTACTCGCGCCCGTCGTCGACCGTGAGGTTGCGCGCGAGCATCCTGCCTGGATCAGATGCCGCGCACGGGTCGCACTGGGCTCGTGTTGCCCGTGCCGGGATCGGGTGCATGAACGGACACGGCCGGCGGCGCCGCTGTCGGGCCAGCCAGACGCCGACACAGCAGCGGTTCTCGCCGAGTTCGTAGCCAACTGCGGTTCCCAGCAGGACTGGGTGAGTGCGTTCGGTGCCGCTGGGGTCAACGAGTCCGATGCGGGGGGTCTGTTTGTTCCAGTAGAGCCCGGTAGCGAGCCAGACGCTGTGCTGCTCGGTCACCCTCATACCTTTCGTAGAGTCGGCTGAACGTCTCGGCGCCCGCCAGATGGTCCAGGTCGGCGAAAGCGTCGCCGGGGCTGTCGGGCATGTGCAGGTGGTTGCGCAGCACGTCACCGCCGCCCAGCCGGCGACGGATGTCGGCCTTGAGTACGCCCGGCATGGGCGATCGATTGGGGGTGGAAGTCCCCTGGAGGAAGAGGTGGTGCTAACTCCGAGCCGGAGGCAACTGCGTCGTCGTGAGGCGGGGTGGGAAGGAAGCCCGAGGCG
>JALYTS010000007.1 GCA_030854185.1 Actinomycetota bacterium
GGGCACTGATACGGCTACCTGCCCGCGGCCGGGAAGACCGGCAGCACAGTCTTTTTGATAGTCGCGTTGGTGACGCCGGCGAAAGAGGCTTACCAGCCGGCGAAGGACAACCAGAACGCGCCGTAAGGGCTGAACGCGAGCGCGCCGAAGATGTTTGCCTTGAGGAACTCCCACATGCCGGCCAGTAGCTGGACGAGTCCACCGTAGACCTCGCCGAGTAACAGCGCGGTGTCGACCAGGCCACGGCGCCTCGGTGGCCTCGACGGCCGAGCACGTACGCTCACCTGTAGTCAGGTGCGGACAACCGGCGTATATGGCCTTGCCCGCGACCCAAACGCCGGCTACGTGAGCCGGGGAGAAGGAGTGATGTGGCAGCCACTGATCATGCGCGACAGCTTGCGTTGACCGCGGCGAACGCGGCGGCCGGCAAGAAGGCGCACAACATCACCCTGCTAGACGTGTCCGATCAGCTCGTGATCACTGACTGTTTCGTGATCGCCTCGGCGCCCAACGAGCGACAGGTGCAGGCCATCGTCGATGCCGTCGAGGAGAAGATGGCGGCCGCTGGGAGCAAGCCGGTACGCCGTGAGGGCGCCCGTGAGGGGCGCTGGGTGCTGTTGGATTTCGTCGATGTCGTGGTGCATGTTCAGCACGCCGAGGAGCGTTCCTTCTACGGTCTCGAGCGGCTGTGGAAGGACTGCCCGACGATCCCGTTCGAAGCCGATGCCCCCGAGGCGGACGAATCGGTGTGACTTTGACGCAGCTCGTGCTTTGGCGGCACGGTGAAACCGATTACAACGCTGCGCAGCGGATGCAGGGTCAGCTCGACTCGCAGTTGACCGCGGCCGGCCTCAGTCAGGCACGCCGAGCGGCCCCATGGCTCGCGGAGCTGAAGCCAGACGTGCTAGTGACCTCTGACCTGTCCCGAGCCGGAGACACCGCGGCGGTGCTCGCCGCTGAGACCGGGATGCCGTTGAGGGTCGACAAGCGGCTTCGGGAAACGCATCTCGGGGCCTGGCAGGGCCTCACCCACGCGGAGGTGGAGGAGCTTCGACCGGGCGGCGTCCGGACCTGGCGGGAGAACCCACTATGGGCCCCGCCTGGTGGCGAGACCAAGGTGGAAGTGGCTGGACGCGCGGCGCACGTGGTCGCCGAGCTCGACGCGGCCGATCACAGTAGCGCAGTGTTGTGCACCCACGGCGGGCTGATTGCCGGTCTGACGCCGCTGCTGCTCGGCCTGCCGGTGTCGGGCTGGACAGTGTTCGGCGGGATCAGCAACTGTCACTGGACGGTACTTGTCCGCCGGAGTTCCGGTTGGCGGCTGTTTTCCTATAACACTGCAGCTCCCGTGTGATCGTGGCCGTCGCCGTCGTCACGGACTCAACCGCGTACTTTCCGGCCGGTCTCGCCGAGCGCCGTGATATCCGGCAGGTTCCCTTGCACGTCCTGGTCGATGGCCGGCACTGGCTGGACGGGGTGCAGCTCGGACCTGCTGAGCTGGTGAAGGCCCTGGCGCGGCGGGCTTCGGTGAGTACCTCCCGACCGACACCGGGGGAGTTCGAGGCGGTGTATGCCGACGCGATCCGGGCCGGTGCCGACACCATCGTGTCGGTGCACCTGTCCCGCGCGCTGTCGGGCACCTGGGAATCGGCCCGACTGGCCGCCGAGCACGTCGGCCTGAAGCGAGTGCGGGTGGTCGATTCCCGTTCCACCGGCATGGGTCTGGGTTTCAGCGTGCTCGCCGCGGCTGCCGTGGCAGCGGATGGCGGCGATCTGGACGCCGTGTACAACACCGCTGAACGGGTCGGCGTCTCCTGCCGGGCTTTCTTCTCGGTGGACACCCTGGAGTACTTGCGTCGTGGTGGCAGGATCGGTTCGGCAGCTGCGCGGGTGGGCAGCGCCCTGTCCGTCAAGCCGCTCCTGCATGTCGACGGGGGACGGGTCGTGCCGTTGGAGAAGGTCCGCACTGCCAGCCGCGCGCGGGCTCGGCTGGTCGATCTCGCGGTGCAGGCGGCGGGATCCGGCCCGGTTGACCTGGCAGTGCATCACCTCGGCGCCGCCGAGCGTGCCGCGGATCTGGTCACGCAACTGCAAGCCCGACTCCCGATGCTGTCCGAATGCCTGGTCTCCGAGGTCGGGGCGGCGATCGGCGCGCATGCCGGGCCCGGAATGCTCGGTGTGGTCGTCCTGCCCGGCGGTCTGAAAGCAGCGGTCTGAAGGCGTAGTCCGGGGTCAACGACCTCACCGGATCCGTCGGTCGATATCAGCGAGAAGTCGTTTCGTTACCTCTGCGGGGGCCGTGGAGGCGCGCACTGACTGGCTGGCGAGATCAGCGAGGGCTTGGTCGTTGAGACCGTAATAGAGCGTGTCCGCAGATCTTGGAGTCGGTGGCCAACCCTACTGTCGTCGAACTCGGCGACAACAGAGCACCCAGCATTGTGCATCCGGCGCCAGGGACACGGCCGCTGAGCGATGCGGACCTCTTGATCGAGGGCTGCGGACATCAGAGTGGTGTCCGGCCAGCCGTGCAGGGTCGCACAATCCCTCGACACGATCGTGGCGCCGGCGCGGAGAACGCCGAGTTGTCCCCACCTGCCCCGCTGTCCACAGCTGACGGGCACGGTCGTCGAGGCGAGGCCGAGATCGTCCTAGCGTCGCCCTGTGGCCCTCATCCCCAGCCTTCCCGTTGTAGACACCGGTGGATCTCAGCGTGTGCGAGCGCGGCTCGTGGGTCTGCGGGCTGCTCCGGGTTCGCCGGCGGATCCCGGTGATCTGGACCCGGGACATGTTGCGGTCGCCGGCGACGTAGCGGGCGGGTCCCATCCCAGCGCACCCGAGGATGATCATGCCCAGCCCAGCACCTCGCGAGGGGGCCGGCTGGTCCAGCGGTGGGTGCCCGCGCCGCTGCGCGACGCCCGGTGGGATCCCGGCCGGCCAGGGGCCCTGGCCTTGTCGTTGGTCGCGGCGTTGGCCGCGGTAGTCGCCGCGGTGGGGGTATGGCGGGAGCGCCCGGTGCCCGAACCGGCCCCAGCCTTGCCGTTGGTCACCGCGGCCGTGGCGAGGTTGCCGTCGGCACCGCCGGCCGGGGAAGCCCACGAGGTAGTGGTCAGTGTGGTTGGCCGGGTAGTCCGCCCGGGACTGATCCGGTTGCCTGATGGCACCCGGATAGCTGACGCGTTGGCCGCGGTCGGTGGCCCGCTGCCCGGAACCGACCTGATGGGTCTCAACATCGCCCGGCGGCTGTCCGACGGGGAGCAGCTGCTGGTCGGTGTGGCGCCGCCACCGGGGCAGCCGGCCGGCAGCGCGGCTTCGGGTTCCTCCGGCGGGCCCGGACCGATCGATCTGAATGCGGCGACAGTTGAGCAGCTTGACGGGCTACCCGGCGTTGGCGCGGTCACCGCCCAGCGGATCGTGGACTGGCGCGCCGCGCACGGTCGCTTCACGTCGGTGGATCAGCTCCGCCAGGTCAGCGGCATCGGACCGGCGAAGTTCGGTCAGCTCAAGAATCTGGTTCGGGTATGACCTCGGACGCCGTCGCCGCTGCGCCGGAGCGGCATGACCTGCGCATGGTGCCGGCCGCCCTGGTCGGCTGGGCAGTAGTGCTGTCAGGTCTGTATCTGGGGTGGTCGGTCACTGCCGCGCTCGGCGCAGCGGGCCTGCTTGTTGCCGCCGCGGCCGTGCTGCGTGGCCGTTCGGCAGCGGTCGTCGCGGTGGGCGGGGTGGCCGCCGCGGTGGCACTCGTCGTCAGTACGCAGGCCTGGCAGGTGCAACATCACCCGCTGCGGGCGGCTGCGCAACGCGGTTCGGCGGCGACTCTGGTGGTGCGGTTACGCGACGACCCGCGGGCGGTCTCCACCCCAGGCTATGGCGGCCGGCAACCGCAGGTTCAGCAGGTGGTGGTACACGCGGAACTGGAGGCCGCGACGGTGGCTGGGCAGCCGTGGCGCACTGGAGGGCGGGTCATTGTCCTGGCACCGGCGCAGGGCTGGACCGGCCTGCTGCCCGGCCAGCGAGTGCGGACCACCGGCCTGCTCGCTGCTGCCGACAGACCCGATCTGACGGTGGCCGTGCTGCGGTCGCGAGGTGCGCCGGAAGTCTTGTCGGCGCCAACCGCGGTCCAACGAGTCGCCGAGCGCCTGCGGTCTGGGCTGCGGCTCGCGGCCAGGGCTCTCGATCCGGAACCGGCCGGGCTTCTCCCCGCGCTGGTAGTGGGCGACACGTCGGCGATGGTGCCCACGGTCGAGGCGGAGTTTCGCCTCGCTGGGCTCACCCATTTGATCGCGGTGTCCGGCACGAATGTAGCGATCTTGTGCGGGGTCGTCCTCGGACTTGCCCGGCTTACCCGGCTGGGACCACGGACGGCGGTGATGCTGGCTGGGCTGACCCTGGTCGGGTTTGTGGTGCTGTGCCGACCGTCGCCGAGCGTGCTGCGCGCCGCAGTCATGGGTGCCGTCATGCTGCTGGCACTGGTGCTAGGCCGTCGACGCTCGGCTGTTCCAGCGCTGTGTGCTGCTGTCCTTGTCCTGCTGCTGGTCGATCCGTCGCTCGGCAACGATCCTGGGTTCACGCTATCCGTGCTGGCCACTGCCGCGTTGGTGCTGCTGGCCCCTGGCTGGTCGGCGGCGTTGCGCCGGCACGGAGTGCCACCGGGGATCGCCGAGGCGCTCGCGGTGCCCGCCGCCGCCCATGTGATCACCGCGCCGGTGGTGGCGGGCCTGTCCGGTCAGCTGAGTCTGGTGGCGATACTGACGAACTTGCTGGCCACTCCGGCGGTGGCTCCGGCGACAGTACTCGGCGTGCTCGCCGCGGTACTGGCAGTGGTGCACCCGGGTGCCGCTGTTGTCGTGGTGCATCTGGCCGGACCGGCGGTGAGCTGGCTTGTGGGTGTCGGTCACCAGGGAGCCGCGGTGCCTGACGGGGTGTTGCGATGGCCTGACGGGGTCTTTGGTGCGCTGCTGTTGGCGTTGATCGTCGCGGTGGTGCTGCTTGCGACGCGAGCGCACCGGCTACGAGTCCTCGCGGCGGCCGGCCTGGTGGGTGCCCTGCTTGTGCTGGTGCCGACGAGGTTCGTGTCGCCCGGCTGGCCGGCGACCGGCTGGGTAATGGTGGCCTGCGACGTTGGCCAGGGCGATGCGGTAGTGCTGGCCACTGCCGAGCCTGGTCGGGCCATCCTCGTCGACACAGGACCCGACCCAGGACCGGTATCGGCCTGCCTCGACCGCCTCGGCGTCCGGCGCCTCGCCCTGGTTGTCCTGAGCCACCTGCACGCCGACCACATCGGTGGGCTGGTCGGCGCCCTGCGCGGCCGGGTGGTCAGTGCCGTCGCGTTGGGCCCGGGACGGAGTCCCCCGTGGGCGCTTGCTGAGGTCTTGCGGGCCGCAGCGGTAGCGCGCGTGCCGGTGGTCGCGCTCACCGCCGGGCAGCGATTGTCCTGGCCTGGTCTGGGGCTCGATGTGCTGGCCCCGCTGCGGGACCCACCGCCGGTCGGGGATCACCAGGCCGAAGTCGACGGCACGGCGGTGAACAACACCTCGGTGGTACTCAGGGCGACCACTCCCGCCGGTCGCGTGCTTCTCACCGGAGACGTCGAGCTCGATGCTCAGGCGGACCTGCTGGTCACCAGAACGGATCTACGGGCCGACGTGCTGAAGGTTCCCCATCACGGCTCGCGCTACAACGCCGAGGAGTTTCTTGCCGCGGTACGACCGAGAGTGGCGATTGTCAGTGTCGGAGCGCATAACAGTTACGGCCATCCCAGTCAGCATGTGCTTGACGCACTGGCGCAGGAGGGCGCCTCGGTGCTGCGTACCGACCTCAACGGAGATGTCGCGGTGGTGGGCAGCCCCAGGCTCCAGGTAGTCTCGCGCGGAAACGCGTTGCGCGGACCCTGAGCAGCACGCCGGGATTAGTATCGCAGCCCGTTCGTGACATGAAAGACGTTGCTCACGACCCCATCGACGGGTTTACCGGATTCGACGGGGCCGTCGTTAGTGCCATCGGCGCTATGCCTGGGAGTCGTGCGCACTGTGGTAAGGCTTCCGGAGCCAGCTGGTTTCGCTGGGGTGATCGCAGCTTTCCGAGTAGGGAAGCTTTGCCGCGGTGCCTCGCGCACCGGGGCTCGTCGCAGGGGGAGATCTTTGAGAGGCGAACCCCACTGCGGTGCCGCGCCAGGGGTCCAAGGCGTGGCCTGGCCTGGAGCTGAGTGCGACACCGGGGGCTGCGCCGGCTCCGCAACGTCAGGGCTGGCTGGCGGTTCGCTTATCGACCCCATCTTGTCGTCCTCGGTAAGCAGCGAACCGCCGTGCAAGCACGCTCGCTTTCGCGGATTCCGGACGGGCCGCAAGGCCCATCACCCATGTCGGCGCGACTGTATCGTGTGCTACCGACGATTGGTGGGATATACCCGAGATCTGCGCGCCAAGAATGTGGTCGGATCAGCGTCGGAGGGCCTCGCGGACGGCCTTGGCGTTCGGCGCAACAGTGGCACGCAACCCTAGGTGGGCTTCCACTGCGTCCAGGGTTTTGAGCCCGTCGCCGGTGATGAGTAGGACGGTTTCGGCGTCGGGATCCAGCTGGCCGCACTCGATGAGTTTCCTCGCGCAGGCCACCGTCACTCCGCCAGCGGTTTCAGCGAAGATCCCTTCGGTCCGGGCCAGCAGCCGGATACCCTCAACCACCTCAGCGTCGGTGACGTCCTCGATCGCGCCGTTGGTGCGGCGGACGGCATCCAATACATATGGCCCGTCGGCGGGTGCACCGATCGCCAGCGAACGAGCGATGGTGTCCGGTCGGACCGGGACGATATGGTCGCGGCCGGCCTTGAAGGCCGCGGATACCGGTGAACAGCCGGTGGCTTGGGCGCCGAACACCCGGTACGGGGCGGGCCGCACCAGACCGAGCTCGGTGAGTTCGCGAAACCCCTTGTCGACCTTGGTCAGCTGCGATCCGGACGCAATCGGCACCACGACCTGGTCGGGAAGCCGCCAGCCGAGCTGCTCGGCAACCTCATAAGCCAGCGTCTTGGAACCCTCGGCGTAATAGGGCCGGACGTTCACATTGACGAATGCCCAGTCCTCGTGCTCGGATGCCAGCTCGGTGGCCAACCGGTTGACGTCGTCATAGGTGCCGTCCACCGCGATCAGCGCACCGTCGTAGACAGCGGTGGTGAGCACCTTTGCCCGTTCCAGTGAGGACGGAATAAGCACCACCGACTCCCAGCCGGCCCGAGCGGCGGCGGCGGCTACGGCGTTGGCGAGGTTGCCGGTGGACGGGCAGGCCAGTACCCGGAACCCGAGCTGCCGGGCGGCGGCCAGCGCGACGGCCACCACCCGGTCTTTGAAGGAGTGTGTGGGGTTGCCGGTGTCGTCTTTGACCCACAGTCGGCGAACCCCCAGCGCCTTGGCCAACCGGTCGGCGCGGATCAGCCGAGTCAGCCCGGGTTGGGTGTTCGGGTGTTCGTCGACATCGGCCGGCACGGGCAACATCCTGCGGTAACGCCAGATCGATAGGGGTCCCGATTCGATGTCCGAACGGGTGATGCGCCCGAAGTCGTAGGCGACCTCCAGCGGACCGAAGCACTCGGCGCAGGCGAACTCCGCGGCCAGCGGCGTGCTGGATGCACATTCCCGGCACACGAGCTCGCGCGCGGGTCCCAGGTCTAGGGCAGGGGTGGTCATGGCGTCGATCGTTGCAGCGTCGATCGAGCGGGTGTCGAGCGTGCCAGCCATCGCGAGGTCTCTCCTCATCTCTCCCGCACGTGCGGGTCGGAATTGGCACCGTGATCGCAAGCGGCCTCGCGGTATGAAGACATGCGCGCGCGCTAACGTCGGTTGCCGGGGCTTCGTCGGGCCGATCCCTCTGCCCCTCTGGATGAGCTGTATTCGGTTGTGCCATTAACCGTACGTCAGTCGGCACCTCCCGCGAAGCCGAGTCCACCATGCGGGAGGTGCCGGTCGTCGCGCCGCCCGATGCGAGGATGGGCGGCGTGAACTCCGTACCGGTCCCACCCGCACCGCTGCACTTGATCCTCGGCGAGGAGGAGTTGCTGGTCGAGCGGGCCGTGCAGCTCGTGGTGGACGCCGCGCGGCGGGCCGATCCGCTGACCGAAGTGCGCCGGATGCGCAGCACGGATCTGGTTCGCGGCGAGCTCGACGAGCTGGTCAGCCCGTCGCTGTTCGCGCAGGGCCGGGTGGTGGTCTTGGCTGCCGCCCACGAAGCGGGCAAGGAAATCGCCGATGCGGTCTTAGACCATGCCCGCCATTTGTCACAGGGGGCTGAGGGCATCGTGCTGGTCGTCGTGCACGCCGGCGCTGGTCGCGGTAAGGCCCTGGCCGATGGGCTGCGCGCGGCCGGTGCCGTGGTCAGCGAATGCCCCCGGGTCACCCGCTTCGAGGATCGGGCCGGCTTCGTACGCGACGAGGTCCAGCGAGCCGGTGGGCGGATCAGCGCCGGTGCGGTCACCGCACTACTTGATGCGGTCGGTTCCGACCTGCGTGAACTCGCCTCGGCCGCAGCTCAGTTGACCACCGACAGCGGCGGCTCAGTCGACGAGGCCGCCGTGCGCCGCTATCACCGGGGTCGGGCCGAGGTCACCGGCTTCTCGGTTGCGGAGAAGGTGATGACCGGCGACCGCGCCGGGGCTCTGGAGACGCTGCGCTGGGCGATGCAGCTAGGGGTACCGCACGTCCTGGTCGCCGATGCGCTGGCCGACGCCGTGCGCACGGTTGCCCGGGTCAGCGCCGCTGGCCGCGCTGACCCGTACCGGCTGGCCAGCGCCTTGGGTCTGCCACCGTGGAAGGTCAAGAAGGCGATGGCGCAGTCCCGTGGTTGGGAGCGCGACGGGCTTGCCCAGGCTATGCAGGTGGTCGCGGCGGTCAACGCCGACGTGAAGGGAGTCGCCGTGGACGCAGATTACGCACTGGAACGAGCGGTGCTCGCGCTGTGCGCCGCGCACCGCCGCTGAACGCCGCATCGTGTGACCGGCCAGAGCAGCGGCGCACGCTGATCTCCGCGAAGCCGTTTAGAGGTCGTTGGCGCGAGCAGCCATCGATGATTTGCGGTTCGCCGCCTGGTTGCGGTGGATGACGCCCTTACTGACAGCCTTGTCCAGCTGTCGGCTGGCCGTCTGCAGCTCGCCCAGCGCACGGTCCTTCTCGCCAGCGGCCGCGGCCTCGCGGAACCGGCGGATCGCAGTCTTCAGCGACGACTTGATCGACTTGTTGCGCAGTCGTGCCTTCTCGTTGGTCCGGATCCGCTTCAGCTGCGACTTGATGTTGGCCACGCGTTTACCTTCGATCTCACTTTCAGGAGGGAGTGCCGTCGCGCGGCACGGTGCACGATCGTAACAGCCGGTATGACCGACCCTGATGAAACCCTACAAGAAAGCAGGTGGGACACCGACGATGGAAGTACTGAGCAGCCGTGTTCTGCTGCATCCGCGCGATCGGGAGCGTTCGACGGCATTCTACCGTGATGTCCTGGGTCTCGCCGTCCACCGCGAGTTCCCCGGCGGCACAGTGTTCGTTCTCGGGGGTGGCTTCCTCGAGGTATCGGGGGAGTCCGGGGTGAACCCGAGCGCGGCGACCGCGGTGTGGTTGCAGGTCAGAGACCTGGCAGCGACAGTGGTCCAGCTGGTCGAGCGGGGGGTCGAGGTGCTGCGGGAGCCGCGTCGGGAACCGTGGGGCCTGGAAGAAATGTGGATCGCAGACCCGGACGGTTTGCGGCTGGTGATCGTCGAGGTACCGGCCGACCACCCGCTGCGCGTCGACACACGGTCCACGCCCTAGGGACGCGAGCGGCTGGTGGTCCCTGGCCCGTCAGTAAACTCGATAGGGCAGGAACTTCCCGTCCAGCACCAGCCGCACCCGGTCGCCCTTGGGGTCTTCGCGACGTTCGAAGGACAGCTCGAAGTCGATGGCGCTCATGATGCCGTCGCCGAACTCCTCGCGGATCAGCTCGGCCAGCGTGCTGCCGTAGACCTGCACAACCTCGTTCAGCCGGTACACCACCGGTTCGGTGGGGTCGACCTGGTCAGCACCGCGTACCGGTGGCAGCTGCAGAGCGTCGACGACGTCGTCGTCGAGGTGCAGCAGGCTTCCCACCGCCCGGGCCTGGTCGGCATCCAGCGACTGCTGGCCCAGCACGGCTGAGGTGCTCCACACCAGCGATCGGTCCAGGGTCTTCGCGATGGTGGCCCACGACACCTGCAGCCGGTGCTTGGCCGCCAGCGCGGCGGCTGCCGCTTCCCGGCGTCCCAATGTGGGTAGGGGAACGATTGTCACAGTGGATCTCCTCCCTGGGTTGCTAACCAGATCATCCCCGTCCCACCCGATCGGCGTCACGCCGCTGAGAGCGAACAGCCCGGTCAGCCCTGGAGTGCGGCCCGGAGCCTGCTCATCGTGCCGTGCGACCATGACGCGATCCCCTGCTGCCATTTGAGGACTGCTGAGTGACCACGTTCGCCGACAAGACGTTCACCCCTCCCGAGCTGATCCGCAACTTCTGCGTCATCGCGCACATCGACCACGGCAAGTCCACCCTGGCTGACCGCATGCTGCAGTTCACCGGCGTGCTCACCGACCGCAACTACCGTGCGCAGTACCTCGACCGGATGGATATCGAGCGCGAGCGGGGCATCACCATCAAGGCGCAGAACGTCCGGCTGCCCTGGCGGGTCGACGGCGTCGACCACGTGTTGCACCTGATCGACACCCCCGGCCACGTCGACTTCACCTACGAGGTGTCCCGCGCGCTGGAGGCGTGTGAGGGCGCGGTGCTGCTGGTAGACGCCGCGCAGGGCATCGAGGCGCAGACATTGGCGAACCTGTATCTGGCGCTGGAGAAGGATCTGCGGGTCATCCCGGTGCTCAACAAGATCGACCTTCCGGCCGCTGAGCCGGATCGCTACGCCGCCGAGCTGGCCCACGTCCTGGGCTGCCAATCCGACGACGTGCTGCGGGTCAGCGCGAAGACCGGGCAGGGGGTACGGGAGTTGCTCGACGTTGTGGTCGCGCAGGTCCCGGCCCCGGTCGGTGACGACAAGGCGCCGACCCGGGCGATGATCTTCGATTCGGTCTACGACTCCTATCGCGGCGTGGTCACCTACGTACGGGTGATGGATGGGCGGATCACCCCCCGGGACCGGATCCGGATGATGTCCACCAACGCCACCCATGAGTTGCTCGAGGTCGGGATCATCTCGCCTGATCAGAAGCCATGCGACGGCCTGGGCGTCGGTGAGGTCGGCTACCTCATGACCGGCGTGAAGGACGTCCGGCAGTCCCGGGTCGGGGACACCGTCACCAGCGAGCGCAAGGGCGCCACGGTGGCGCTGCCCGGCTACCGCACTCCCAAACCGATGGTGTTCGCCGGGCTGTACCCGATGGACGGCTCGGACTACCCGGAGCTGCGCGATGCGCTGGACAAGCTGCGACTCAACGATGCCGCACTGGTCTACGAGCCGGAGACCTCGGCCGCGCTCGGCTTCGGTTTCCGCTGCGGGTTCCTCGGCCTGCTGCACCTGGAGATCACCCGGGACCGCTTGCAGCGTGAGTTCGGTCTCGACCTCATCTCCACCGCGCCCAACGTCGTCTACCGGGTGGTCCGCGACGACGGCGCCGAGCAGACCGTCACCAACCCCGCGGACTGGCCGGATGGGCGGGTCGCCGAGGTCTACGAGCCGGTGGTCCGCTGCACCCTCATCGCGCCATCGGAGTTCGTCGGCACGATCATGGAGCTGTGCCAGGGCCGGCGCGGCACGCTGCTGGGGATGGACTACCTGTCGGAGTCGCGGGTTGAGTTGCGCTACACCCTGCCGATGGCCGAGATCGTGTTCGACTTCTTCGACGCGCTGAAGTCCCGCACCCGCGGCTACGCCTCGATGGACTATGAGGAGGCCGGAGAGCAGATCGCCGACCTGGTGAAGGTGGACATCCTGCTGCAGGGCGAGCCGGTGGACGCGTTCTCGGCGATCGTGCACCGCGAGGCGGCCTACGGCTACGGCACCTCGATGGCGACCAGGCTGCGCGAGCTCATCCCACGCCAGCAGTTCGAGGTCCCGATCCAGGCCGCGATCGGCTCCCGGATCATCGCCCGCGAGACCATCCGCGCCATCCGCAAGGACGTGCTGGCCAAGTGCTACGGCGGGGACATCACCCGCAAGCGGAAACTGCTGGAGAAGCAGAAGGAGGGCAAGAAGCGGATGAAGACGATCGGCCGCGTCGAGGTCCCCCAGGAAGCCTTCGTAGCCGCTTTGTCCACCGACGACTCGAAGTCCAGCAAGAAGTAGCTCTGCCTTTCCAGCGCCAGCGATGATCACCGGTTGGGTGCCGGAAACGACAAAATCTGTCGCTGCAGGCACTCAAACCGTGATCATGGTGGGTTGGCCGGACTGTCGGGGCCCCGTGGCAGGCTTGGCGTGACCGGGAGGAGGGGGGACCATGACAGCTATGAGCGTCCAGCCAGAGGTCACGCAGTCGGGCTTCGCCGGGGTCGCCGCAGGTCGCCCGTTCACGGTGGACGACCTGGAGACGATGCCCGATGATGGCCACCGCTACGAACTCATCGACGGGGTACTCATCGTGACCCCGGCTCCTGGCTGGCATCACCAGCAGGGCAGTGGTGCGCTGTTCGTGCAGCTCTGGAATGCCTGTGCACCTGAGTTCCGGGTGCTCTCGGCGCCCTTCGGCGTCCGAACCTCGGGCCGTAACGAGCTGCAGCCGGACATTCTGGTGGCCCGCTACGCCGACCTCACTCTGAAGAACCTGCCGGTAGCGCCGGTGCTCGCGGTCGAGGTGCTCTCCGCGAGCACGGCGCTCAACGATCTCAATAACAAGAAGGCGGCCTACGAGCGGATGGGAACCGCGTCGTACTGGGTGCTCGATCCGGAGGAGCCAGGCAGGCTCACTGTTTTCGAGCTCGACGCCCGCGGGCGATACGTGGAGGTCGCGAGCGTCTGCGGGGACGAGAAGTTCACCGCGCAGCGACCATTCCCGATCACCATCATTCCGGCCCGGCTACTGGATGGCCTGCGTCAGTAGTGGATCAGCGGGTGAAGACGATCTTGCCGGCGGTGTCGCCGTCGAGCATCGCCTTGAAGCCGCGCTCAGCGTCGGACATCGGCAGCTCAGCGCCGATATGCGGGCGCAGTCCAGTGATGTCCAGAAAGGCCAGCAGGTCGCGCAGCTCGTCGCGGGTACCCATGGTGGATCCCACCATGCGCAGCTGCAGGAAGAACAGCCGCTGCAGTTCGGCGCGGTCAGCGTCACCACTGGTGGCGCCGCTGCAGACGATCGTGCCGCCCGGCTTGAGCGACTTCGCTGAATGTGACCAGGTGGCCTTGCCGACCGTCTCGAACACCGCATCCACCCGTTCCGGCAGCCGAGTGCCGGGCTCGAACGCCTGGTGCGCGCCCAGCGAATGGGCCAGCGCCCGCTTGGGCTCGGTGCGCCCGGTAACCCACACCCGCATCCCAGCAACCCTCCCGAGCTGCACCAGAGCGGTGGACACTCCACCCGAGGCGCCCTGCACCAGCATGGTCTGGCCGGGCCGCAAACCGGACTTCACGAACAGCATCCGGTAGGCGGTGAGCCAGGCAGTGCCCATGCAAGCAGCTTCGGGGAAGGTCAGCGACGCCGGCTTGGACACGACATTGCCCGCCGGCACTACAACGGTCTCAGCGAAGGTACCCGGCAGCCTCTCGGTGAGCAGGGTGCGGCGCGGATCCAGGGTCTCATCGCCGGTCCAACCAGGGCTGGTCACCACCGGATAGATCACCACCTCGGCGCCGTCGGCCAGCACACCGGCGCCGTCGCAGCCCAGGATCATCGGGAACTGGTCGGGTTTGATGCCCACTCCGCGCAACGTCCACAGATCATGCATGTTCAGGCTGGCTGCGATGACGGTGACCGCGACCGAGCCGTCTGGCACGTCTGGGTCAGGGCGGTTTCCCACCCGCAAGGACGTCAACGGGTCCTGGTGATTCGGCTCAGCGGCATAAACAGCGAACATGGCACCTGAATGTAGTGCCGCTCACCGGGGAGTTCCTGACTGCGGGCTACCCTGCGGCTGTGCTTGAGGTGCTGTCCGACGTGCTCCAATGGTGGGACGGGGTGGAGCTATGGCTCACCCAGCTCGGGCTCGCACTGCAAGTGGCCCTGCTCATGCTGGTGTTACTGCCGGTCTGCTGGTGGGCTGCCAGGGTCCTCGACCGGGCTGTCGGCGTGATCTTCGCACGGCTCGGCCACCGCTACGCCGTGGACGCGGAGGATCCGCGGGCGCCGCAGTGAGCTCCCACCGGCGGGTCAGCGCCGCGCTGATCGGCCTGCTCGTGCTGGTGGTCGCAGGCTGGGTGGGTCGCCACGCACTGACCGAGTCCGCAGCCGGCCCGCCTAGCGGTGACCGGCCCGCAGCGGTCGCCTCGGCGGCCGGCCTGCCGGTAGCGCCTCTGTCGCAGTTACCGCCGCAGGTTGGGCAGGTGTGGCAGCTGATCCAGCACGGTGGCCCCTTTCCCTACCGGCAGGACGGGGCGGTGTTCGGCAACCGGGAGCGGCACTTGCCGCCACGGCAGTCCGGCTTCTACCACGAGTACACCGTCCCGACACCGGGAGCGGCTGACCGGGGCGCCCGGCGCCTGATCACCGGCGGTGCGGCCGAGCTGTACTTCACCGGCGATCACTACGGGTCCTTCGTCGTGGTCGATCCGAAGCGGTGAGGCCGATGCTGTATTACGTCGCCGATGCCGCCCGCGCGCTCGATGAAGCCCGTGGACGGGGAGCGCTGGCTCACCTGGTGGGCCCGGTGACCAGCAAGGCCGACGCGCTGGACGCGATCGGCGCTGCGCTGAGTTTCCCGTCCTGGTACGGCCGCAACCTCGACGCGCTGTACGACTGCCTGGTCGACCTGTCATGGCAGCCTGCGGGTGAGCACGTGCTGATCTGGGCAGGTCACGGCCAGTTCGAGGCTGCCGACCCGGCTGGGTACCGGGCTGTGGTCGCGGTGCTGGACGACGCGACGGCGGCCGGCTCCGGGCGTCCGCTGTCGGTGCTACTTGCGGATGCGTGATCAGCTGGCGGGAACCCAGGATGGTGCGCGCTTTTCGGTGAAGGCGCGGATGCCTTCTCGGCCCTGCGCTGACGCGAACCGCGCGGCGGACAGTTCGAGCATCGCCGGGAAGTCCCGCGCCATGGTCCGCGCGCGCAGCAGCTGTTTGGTCAGCGCCAGTGCTTCGGGGCTACCTTTGACGAGCATGCCGGTGAAGCGGTTCACCTCCGCGTCAAGTTGGTCAGCGGGCACCGCACTGTTGAGCAGGCCGATCGCGACCGCCCGGGTGGCGTCGAAGGTCTCCCCGGTGAGAAACAGTTCGAGCGCCGCGTGGGGTAGCAGTCGGGGCAGCACGGTTACTGAAATCACTGCGGGCACCAGGCCGAGCCGCACCTCGGTGAAGGCGAAGGTGGCGTGCTGGGCGGCGACGGCGATATCGGCGGCCGCTACCAGGCCGATCCCGCCGGCGCGGGCGTGTCCGGCGAGCTTGGCGACGACCGGTTTCGGATGCGTCCAGATCCGCTCGAGGATCAGGGGCAACTCCTTGACCGCGTCCGGGGGCTCGGTGAGATCCATCCCCGCGCAGAAGGCCGGCCCGGTGTGATCGAGTACCACCACCCGCACCGAGCCGTCGCCGGCGGTGCGCTCCAGCGCGTCCAGCAGTTGGCCGCGCAGCGGTGCGGACAGCGCATTGCGGTTGGCGGGCGAGTCCAGCGTGATGGTGGCGATACCCGACCACACGGCCAGATGCACCAGCTCGTCGACATCAGTCATGTGCCCGAACGTAGTTCGGCCGGATGAGGCGGACCAGAGACACAGCCTCCCGCGCACCATACTCGAACAAATGTTCGATATACACTCTGGCCCGTCACGAGTGGGAGGCCGGTGATGACCGCCATTGGTACCGGGGGCCGGCCGCAAGGGTAGCTTGCGTGGAGCTGGAGGGAATCGAACTCTCGTCTTACACTGTGCCGCGTGCGGCCTTGCGGTGCAGTCGAACCATCGCGGCCCCGCCCTACTCACCTCCGCCGTTCTCTCCCCGTGTACCCGGTGCGGTCCACGTGGTTGATTCCGTCGCAATAGCATCTCGCCGAGCCGGGCGAGCGCCGCCGGTTGTTCAACATTCACGCTTTGCACGCCGACTCTCGCTCAATCGTAATGACCGAGGGGAGCTGGATGCATCGCTGACACGGGCATCAGCAAGATCGAGAACGGTAAGCAGCGGGTCAGCATCGGCCACCTACGGTCGCTACTCCAGTTCTACGATGTGGGCTCACCGCACTCTGATTACCTACTCCAGCTATGCCGCGATGCTGCGCAGCGTGGCTGGTGGGTGGAGTATGGGAAGACCGTACCGACATGGTTCCGCGACTACATAGGCATGGAAGCCGCAGCCACGGAAGTGTGGACCTGGCAGCCGTTGTTCATCCCCGGTTTGCTCCAGATACCCGAGTACGCCAGGGCGGTCGCTGGTCCCCACGAGCATGCGGAGGAGATCGAGCGCATCGTGCGGATCAGGACGGAGCGGCAGAAGAGACTAGCCGGCGATGACCCGCTGATCTTGCGAGCGATCATTGACGAGTCAGCGTTGCGGCGGGACGCGGGTGGCCCCGACGTGGTGCGTGAGCAGATCAATCGGCTCATCGAGGTGGCGCAACTGCCGAACGTGTCCCTGCAATTGGTGCCGTTCACGGCCGGAGCGCACCGGGGCATGCATGGTGCGTTCACGGCCCTTCGCTTCTCGGAATCTGCGATGGACACGGTCTACCTGGAGGCGTACAAGACTGCAGCTTACGCCGAGGCACCAGCGGAGGTCACGTTCTACGTCGACACGTTTGAAGATCTCGCCACCAAAGCGCTGAACAGTGATGATACGGCTAAGCTGATGGGCACAATGATCGGGAGAAAGTGATGAACTGGCGTAAGAGCAGCTACAGCGGCGGCAACGGTGAGTGTGTGGAGGTCGCCGACCTCAAGGATCAGACCGCCGTCCGTGACAGCAAAGACCCAACCGGGCCAGCACTGACGTTCGCTAACGCCCAGTGGGGTGCGTTCGCTATCGCAGTACGCACAGGCGAGTTCGACTGACACCGTTCCACTCGATCGAACTTACGGAGCACACACACCATGCAGGCGATCATGCAAGCGCGGCGTACGCCAAGTGCGCAAGGAACGGGTCAGCCTGATCGAACGGGCCGAGCTGACCGGAACGGCGTTTCTCTTGCTCGGTGCGCAGGTAGGCGGCACGCTCCCACGAGAGGACACGTTGGGGGCGAACATCAGGAGGCAACCTGCGGTCATCCTACGGCCACAGCCTGATCCTCTTCACCCCGCTGCACCCGACCGTGCTCACGGTGTCCGCCCTCCCTCCGGTGTGCTGTCGTACTTTCTGTCGCTGTCCGTTCGGATTCGTTAGGACTGTCAACTGTGCACGTGAGAGGCCCCGGCGGGGGTGGGTGGAAGGTTCCCTGCCCCACGCACCTCGCGTGCGAGGTGCGTGCGTCTCTCGGCGCGGCCCCGGCGGTCAGGCTGAGCGGGCCAGGGACGACAGGAGGGTCGCCTCGAACCGGTGCACGATGAGTTTCGCGATGGCGGGATCGGCGCCCAGGGGCGCCGTGAGCAACGCGGTGTCGGGGGCTACGCGGAAGACTTTGTCCGGCAGCAGGCCCGGGGCGAGGAACCAGGAGGCGACGGCGATGCGCCGCGCGCCTCGCGATCGCAGGGTTGCGATGGCCTCAGGCACGGTGGGCCGGGCAGCGCAGGCGAAACCGGGCAGCACCTGCCAGCGCGTTCGCCGGGACCAGGCGGCGGCGATGGCGGTGACAGCGGCGTTGGTCGGGGCCTGCTGGGAGCCGGCAGCGGCGAGCACGACACCGAAATCCGGGTCGGCGGGCGACACTCCGATCTCCGCCAGCCGGCGCAGCGCAGCGGTCTCCAGCCGCGGGTCGGGGCCCAGCACGTCGGCCACCGTGATGTCCAACCCGGGTCGGCGTGCTACGGCGCGCGCCACCGCACCCGGCACATCGACGTTCGCGTGAAAGGCACGGCCTAGCAGCAGCGGCACCACCACCGCCCGCGACGCCGAGTCGAGTACGGCGTCCAGCCGGGGCGCGCAGAGGTCCAGGAAGGCGAGCCGGACGTCGAGGTCGGGTCGCCGCCACCGCACCCGGTCGACCAGCGCTGAGATGGTGGCGGCCGAGCGCGGGTCGCGGCTGCCGTGCGCCACCGCCACCAAAGCCGGCTTCACGCCGCGTCCTGCCCCGGATCTTGCGCGCGATCAGGGCCGACGAGCCCGGCGGCCAGGGTGTTGCCGTCGGCGGAGTCGATGACCAGGAAGCCACCGGTGTGCCGGTCGGTGGCGTAGGAGTCCACCGCCAGCGGCTCGGCCAGCCGGATCCGCGCGCCGCCGATCTCGTTGAGTTCCAACGCGGCCGGTGGCTGGGTGTGACGCAGGGTGTGCAGGTCCAGCCGCCCGGTGAGGTCGGTGACGATCGCCCGGACGGTGCGTGTGCCGTGTTTGACCAGCACCCGTGCGCCTGGCAGTAACGGCCGGTCGGCCAGCCAGCACAGGTCTGCGGAAAGCTCGGTGACCACCCGCGGTTGCTGCTCTGGACGGGCCAGCACCTCGCCCCGCCCGACGTCGATCTCGTCGGCGAGCAGCACGGTGACCGACTGCCCGGCGGTGGCCCGCGGCAGCGGACCATCTGGGCTGTCGATGCCGGTGACGGTGGAGCGCCCCCCTGAGGGCAGCGCGATGACGTCATCGCCGACCTCGAGTACCCCCGAGGCGATCCGGCCTGCCAGGCCACGGTAGTCGGGATGATCGGCGGTGCGGGGGCGCAGCACCAGCTGCACCGGGAAACGCATCGGCTCGGCTACCGCCTCCCGCCCGGTGGGCACCGTCTCCAGGTGCTCCAGCAGGGTCGGGCCTCGATACCAGGGGGTGCGCTCGCTGGGGGTCGCGACGTTGTCGCCGTGCAGCGCAGACACCGCCACGGTCACCACATCCGGCAGCCCCAGCGAACGAGACACCGTCGCGAACTCCGACTCGATCCGGCGAAACGTCGGTTCGTCGAAGTCCACCAGGTCCATCTTGTTCACCGCGAGCACCACGTGCGGCACCCGCAGGAACGCCATGACCGCGAGGTGGCGGCGGGTCTGCTCGACCAGGCCGTTGCGCGCGTCGACCAGCACCACGGCGAGCTCGGCGGTCGAGGCCCCGGTGACGGTGTTGCGGGTGTACTGCACATGTCCGGGGCAGTCAGCCAGCACGAATTTCCGCGTGGGCGTGGCGAAATACCGGTAGGCGACGTCGATGGTGATGCCCTGTTCCCGCTCGGCCCGCAGGCCATCGGTGAGCAACGCAAGATCAAGCTCCACGCCGCCACGAGCCCGGGTCGCCCGATCCACCGCGGCGAGTTGGTCGGACAGGATCGACTGGGTGTCCTGCAGCAGCCGACCGACCAGCGTGGACTTGCCGTCGTCCACGGAGCCTGCGGTGGTCAGCCGCAGCAGGCTCATCGGTGACCCCATCAGAAGTAACCGTCGCGTTTGCGGTCTTCCATGGCGGCCTCCGACAGCCGGTCATCGGCCCGGGTGGCGCCACGCTCGGTGATCCGGCTGGTGGCCACCTCGGTGAGCACCTCGTCGATCGTCACGGCGGTGGACTCCACCGCGCCAGTGCAGGAGGCATCGCCCACGGTGCGATACCGCACCGACTTGGTGACGATCCGCTCGCCGTTGCGCGGGCCGCCCCACTCACCAGCGGTCAGCCACATCCCGTCGCGGGCGAACACCTCCCGCTGGTGGGCGTAGTAGATGTCGGGGATCGGCACGTCGCGCCGCGCGATGTAGTGCCAGATGTCCAGTTCCGTCCAGTTGGACAGCGGGAAGACCCGGACGTGCTCACCGGCGGTGTGCCGGCCGTTGTAGAGACTCCACAGCTCAGGGCGCTGCCGGCGGGGATCCCAGCCGCCGAAGGCGTCGCGCAGGCTGACGATGCGTTCCTTGGCGCGCGCCCGGTCCTCGTCGCGGCGGGCGCCGCCGAACACGGCGTCGAAGCGGTGGGAGTTGATGGTGTCCAGCAGCGGGACGGTCTGCAGCGGGTTGCGGGTGCCGTCAGGCCGTTCGGTGAGCCGCCCGTCATCGATCCAGTCCTGCACCCCCGCCACGTGCAGCTGCACACCCAGATCCGCGACCAGTCGATCCCGGTAGGCGATCACTTCGGGAAAGTTGTGCCCGGTGTCCACGTGCAGCAGCGGGAACGGCAACGGCGCCGGATGCAACGCGGCCAGAGCCAGGTGCAGCAGCACCGCGGAGTCCTTGCCGCCGGAGAACAGCAGCACCGGCCGGTCGAACTCGGCGACCACCTCGCGGATGATGTGCACCGCCTCGGACTCCAGCGCCGCGAGATGATCAGCCTCTACTGTGGGCGGTGCTGTCAGGATTGCCGTCACGCCAAACCCCTCTCGGTGAGTAGGTCCATCACGCGTCGCGCGGCGGCGGCGATGTCCGTGCCGGTGGTGTCCAATCGCAGATCGGGTTTGTCAGGCTCTTCGTACGGGTCGTCCACGCCGGTCATCCCGGTCAGCTCGCGAGCTGCTGCCCGGGCGTAGAGGCCCTTGACGTCCCGGCGGATGCACTCGGCCAACGGGGTGGCCACGTGCACTTCGAGGTAGCCGGTGCCGTGCATGTCGTGCTGGGCCCGCACCTCGTCGCGGGTGGCGCCGTACGGCGCAATGACTGGGACCAGTGCGAGGACTCCGTGCCGGGCGAGCAGTTTGGCCACGAAGCCGACCCGCCGGACGTGGGTGTCCCGGTCTTCCCGGGAGAAGCCCAGCCCAGCGGACAGCCCGCTGCGCAACTCGTCGCCGTCGAGCACCTCGACCTCCCTGCCCGCGCCGCGTAGTTGCTCGGCGACGGCCAACGCGATCGTCGTCTTGCCGGCCCCGGACAGCCCGGTCAGCCAGACGGTGGCGCCCCGGCTCATCGGTGAATCCCACATTCGGTCTTGGCCGAACCGGCCCAACGCCCGGCCCGGGGACCCTGCCCGGCGGCCACCGCCCGGGTGCATGGGTCGCAGCCGATCGACGGATACCCGGCCGCCAGCAGCGGGTTGATCAGGATGCCGTGCTCGGTGATGTAGTCCTCGACCTCGGCATCGCTCCACGCCGCCAGCGGTGCCACCTTCACCTTGCCCCGCCTGGCGTCGTAGGACACCACCGGAGTCCCGGCTCTGGTCGGTGCCTCGACCCGGCGCAGCCCAGTGGCCCAGGCGTCGTAGCGAGCCAGCGCCCGATCCAGCGGCTCCACCTTGCGCAACCCGCAGCACCGGTCGGGGTCGCGGTCATGCAGCTTCAGTCCATACGAGGCGTCCTGCTCAGCGACCGTCTGCCGGGGCGTCAGCGTGATCAGGTTCACGTAGTAGGTTGCGGCTACCGCATCCCGGGTGCCCAACGTCTCGGCGAAGTGGTACCCGGTGTCCAGGAACAGCACGTCAACACCCGCAGCGGCCTGCGACACCAGGTGCACGAGCACGGCGTCCTGCATGGACGACGCCACCGCGAACCGGGCGCCGAAGGTCTGCACCGCCCAACGGACGATCTCCTGCGCCGGAGCGGCATCCAGCTCGCGCCCGGCCCGCTGGGCCAGCTGTTCCAGATCAACGGTCACCGTCATCCCGCTGCCTCCCGGGCTGGGGTCACCAGTCCCGCCAGGCGGACGACGAACACCCGCTGGCAGTCCGCGCAACGCCACGCTGCGTTCGGTTCTTCCTCAGGCCGTAGGTCCTCCTCGCCGCAGTACGGGCAGTAGAACGGCACCGCCCTGGTCTCCGTCATCCCAACTTCGGTCACCGCAAAACGCTCTCGTCGGCGCGAACCACCCATTGCGCGAACCGCTCGCCCGGCGCACGCTGCTCGGCGTAACCGCGGACCACCCGCTCCACGTAGCCCGCCAGCTCGGCTGAGGTCACTTTGTGCCCGCGCAGCTTGCGGCCGAACCCGCTGTCCAGTCCGAGCCCGCCGCCCAGATGCACCTGGAAGCCCTCGACCTGGTTGCCGTCGGCGTCGGTGACAAGTTGACCCTTGAGCCCGATGTCGGCGACCTGGATCCGGGCACACGAGTTCGGGCAGCCGTTGAGATGCACCGAGACCGGGATGTCCAGGGCGGACTGGATGTCGGAGAGCCGCTGCTCCAGCTCGGCGACCAGCGTGACCGCCCGGTTCTTGGTCTCCACGATGGCCAGCTTGCAGAACTCGATGCCGGTGCAGGCCATCACCGAGCGCCGCCACGGCGAGGGCTGCGCGCTCAGCCCGAGCCGGCCCAGCTCGGCGACCAGACCGTCGACCTCGGCCTCGGCGACGTCGAGCACCACCAGCTTCTGGTACGGGGTCAGCCGAACCCGGGCAGACCCGGCACGCTCTACAGACTTGGCCACATCGACCAGCGTGGTGCCCGACACGCGACCGGCTATCGGTGCGACACCGATGTAGAACTTGCCGTCGTGCTGGCGGTGCACCCCGATGTGGTCGATCGGTGCGGGCGGCGGCTGCGGCGCTGGCCCGTCGACGAGCCTGCGGTGCAGGTACTCGGTCTCCAGCACCTCCCGGAAGCGCTCGGCGCCCCAGTCGGCGATGAGGAACTTGATCCGGGCGCGGTGGCGCAGCCGCCGGTAGCCGTAGTCGCGGAACAGCCTGGTCACTGCGGCCCAGACGTCGGGCACTTCGTCGCGGGGCACCCAGGCGCCGAGCCGTTGCGCGATCTTCGGGTTAGTGGACAGGCCGCCGCCGACCCACAGATCGAAACCTGGGCCATGCTCGGGGTGCACCACCCCGACGAAGGCGATGTCGTTGATCTCATGCGCGACGTCCTGCTGACCGGAGATCGCGGTCTTGTACTTCCGCGGCAGGTTGCTGAACTCCGGGCTGCCGACGTAGCGCCGGGTGATCTCCTCGATCGCCGGGGTGCCGTCGATGATTTCCTCGGCCGCGATACCGGCGACCGGGGAGCCCAGTACGACGCGGGGGCAGTCGCCGCAGGCCTCGGTCGTGGACAGCCCGACGGCTTCGAGCTGTTCCCAGATCGCGGGCACGTCCTCCACCCGGATCCAGTGGTACTGGATGTTCTCCCGGTCGGTGATGTCCGCGGTGTCGCGGGCGTAGAAGCGGGAGATCTCACCGAGCACTCGCAGCTGCTCGGTGCTCAGCGCACCGCCGTCGATGCGCACCCGCATCATGAAATACGAGTCGTCGAGTTCCTCAGGTTCCATCGTGCCGGTGCGGCCGCCGTCGATGCCGGGCCGGCGCTGGGTGTAGAGCCCCCACCAGCGGAACCGGCCGCGCAGGTCGGCCGGGTCGATCGAGTCGAAGCCCCGCGGGGCGTAGATCGTCTCGATCCGGTGCCGGACGTTGAGCGCGTCGTCGTCTTTCTTGGTGCGCTCATTGAGGTTGAGCGGCTCGAGGTGACCCAGGGCCCATTGGCCCTCCCCACGGCGGGTCTTCGTCGCTGGCGCTGGGCGTGCTGGGCGGGCTGGGCGGGTTGGGGCAGACATCGGGTGCCTCCGTCGAGGGGAGCACCGGCGTGCAGGGAGGCCGTGACCAGGTCATTGTGCAGCCCAGCTCCGGGCGCACCCGGCGCCGGCTGGGACAGTCGGGCGGGGCGTCAGCTCATCGCGCGGCACAACGCACTGGAAACTCGGACATAATCGACATGGCGGCGAATCACCAGCGGGAGTCCAGGCGCCACCATGTGGACCAGAGTGCCACCTGCGCGCGCTTCCGACCACCCACGTTCGGATATTGGGACAATGCTCACGTGGCTGTCCTTCCGCTTGGCCCCCTTGGCCCCCTTGGCGACTCCGCGCCGACGGATGGCGCGCTGCCCGCCGCGGCTCTACGCGGATTGAGCCGGGCACCGTTCGGCGTCTACGTGCATGTGCCGTTCTGTGCCACCCGGTGCGGGTACTGCGATTTCAACACCTACACCCCAGGAGAGCTGGCCACCTCGCCCGCCACCTGGCTGGACGCGGTGCGCCGAGAACTGGACGTTGCTGCCCAAGTGCTCGGGGGGCCTGTGCCGGCTGACACGGTGTTCGTCGGCGGCGGTACACCGTCGCTGCTCGGCGAGACCGGCCTGGCCGCGGTGCTCGACGCCATCCGCGGGTCTCTTGGACTGGTCCCAGGCGCCGAGGTGACCACCGAGGCCAACCCGGAGTCCACTTCGCCGCAGTTCTTCGCCGGGATAGCCGAGGCCGGCTACACCCGGGTCTCGCTGGGCATGCAGAGCGCCGCGCCGCACGTGCTGGCTGTGTTGGACCGGGTGCACACCCCGGGCCGGCCGGTGGCCGCGGCGGCGGAGGCCCGCGCCGCCGGGATCGGGCAGATCAGCCTGGATCTGATCTACGGCACGCCGGGGGAGAACGGCGACGATCTGGCCGCCTCGCTGGATGCGGTGCTCAGCGCCGGGGTCGACCACGTGTCGGCCTACGCACTGGTCGTTGAACCGGGCACCGCGCTGGCCCGCCGGGTAGCCCGTGGCGAGTTGCCCGCGCCGGATGACGATGTGCTCGCCGAGCGCTATGAGCAGCTCGACACGGCGCTGTCCGCTGCCGGCCTGCACTGGTACGAGGTGTCCAACTGGGCTACGTCCGCTGAGTCTCGCTGCCGGCATAACCTCGGCTACTGGGCCGGCGGGAACTGGTGGGGTATTGGACCGGGGGCGCACTCGCACGTCGGCGGGGTGCGGTGGTGGAACGTCAAACACCCGGCCCGCTACGCCGCCGTGCTGGAGGCAGGCTGCTCCCCGGCGGCCGGTCGCGAGGTGCTCAGCTCCGGAGAGCGCTACACCGAGCAAGTGATGCTCAGGGTGCGGCTGGCCGCCGGGTTACCCCTGGAGGTGCTGGATGCGCCTGGACGCGTCGCTGCCGATCGCGCGATTGCCGATGGCCTGCTCACGGCTATCCCGGACGATCGGTTGGTGCTCACCCGTCGCGGCCGGCTACTGGCCGACGCGGTGGTGCGCAACCTGCTCGCTGGCTGATCCCCTGTGCCGTACTGCAAGCAGCGTGACCAGCGCCGGGCACTGTCGAGCCTGGGTATCAGACAGCCGGACTAGCGGTCGGCGCTACGCTCCGGATGTGGCACATGCCTCAGCCGGTGAGGCGGCGCTACACCGTGTGTCCACTCGCACCGATCAAGATCGTCGGTGGTATATTTTATGGTATGTTTTCGCCTCACGATCAGCAGGCTGTGATGTCCGGCCTCGGCGACAAGTTCCTTACGGACCTCGCGTGGTCGATTCGTGGGGCGCGTGAGGACCTCGCCGAGCTTCGGGAGTGGCGGCCGGCCTGGTTCCCTCTCCTGAGTGGGCGGTGCCTTGCCAACCTCATCCACGACCGCATCTGGGCCCGCCTGGTTGCAGCTGTCGACGGCAACCCGCACATCGAGACAATCGATCGCGAACCGGTCAGAGAAATCTGGATTTCGCAGAATTATCAGATTCGGATCAAGCGGCATCACCCGGACGACAAGATCAGTACATACCCGACAGCGGCAGCTTTGGAGTTCTGGGCGCAAGGCTCGCAGCTGCCGAGCCTTGAGGCGATCACGTTAGGCGCGGGCTATCGGTGGATTGCGGAGGAGCGTCGGGTTGGTCCGGCTGTGATTTCATACCGGGACGGAAAAGACCATCCTATCTGGGCCGTTGAGCTCGATGAACCAGATGAGGGCGCGGACGCCATCGGGTGGAGGCCGATCACCCGACCGGACCTTCCGACCGTCGATCTCTTCGATGCGACTCGTATCGACGAACGCGAGGAGGGCTCGTCATCATGAGCGGACTGGGCGAAGCCCTACTCGTGGCTCGAAAAGCTCAAGGTCTCATTCAGGAGGACGTTTGCGGCCAGCTCGGCATCACACAGGCGACGCTCTCGCGATACGAGAACGATCAGCGCATGCCAGATGGCGAAACGCTTGCCAAATTCGCACAAATTTACGGGATCACTGTCGGCTTGCTGCGGTGCGGACAGCGCATGCATGGCGCCTTGGCGATTGATTCGCATATGCGGAGGCAAAGAACGACGAAGGCCACGCTCTGGCGGCGGTTAGAAGCACGCTTGAACATGTATCGCCTCCACGTCTCACTGTTGTTCGAAGAGGTGTCGCTTCGATCGACGAACCTGATCCCAACCTTCGACCTCGAAGAAACACGGCCTCCGGCGGCGGCGCTGATTACTCGTGCGCAATGGAAGATGCCCATCGGACCTGTCATGCATCTCATTCGGTGGATCGAGGCTGCGGGATGCGTCGTCATCGAGGAGGACTTCGAAACGACACGAATTGATGGGTTGTCGCAGTGGATCGGGGACCATCCGATCATCTTGATCAACAGTCGGCTGGCCACGGACAGGAAGCGTCTGACCCTCGCCCACGAGATCGGACACCTTTCCCTGCATAGTTCTCACGCCACTTCTGACATGGAAGAAGAGGCGAACGTGTTTGCCGCCGAGTTTCTTATGCCAGAGCATGTCATCCGACCGGAACTACGCAATCTCAGTCTAGGGAAACTGATTGACTTGAAGCGTGAGTGGGGAGTTTCCATGCAAGCTATTGTTGAGCGCGCTTACAGGCTCGGTCTAGTCAATCCGCATGATCGAGTGGAATTTTACAGGTCGCTCAATGCGCGAGGATGGAAAGCGCAGGAGCCGGTCAGTGCTGAACTTCCTGTCGAACGTGCGGAACTGGCGCAGGAAATTGGAGCGAGGATGCGCGAGCGCGGATTAAGTGATGAAGAGATAGCGGGCATGGCTGGATTTGCACTAGGCAGGGTAGGAGACAATCCTTTTCGTGTCCAGCCCAAGCGGCTTCAGGCAGTGTGAAGTTTCGGCCTGTGAGGTAAGTCAATCAACGAGAAGCGCAAAATCCTCAGCACCTCGTCGAATCGACGGGTCGGGACTCTTCACTGTTGCATGAGGCGCTGTGATTCGGCTGCGTCGGTCCAGCCGGGTACGGGTTTGCCGAACTCGGTCAAGAGACGAGCGAGCTGTGCGTAGAAAGTCGGATGGTAGCACTTCGACAGTTCGTTATTCGACAAGGTGGTGTGGAACCTCTGCTTGGCGTCTGGATCGTCCGACGTGATGTGGATCTCTCCCCGGTCGTCAGCCCAGAATTGAACTCGTTCAATCTGCACGTATTTGACGTGTGGCTTGGTGATCGCCATCTGACCTCGATCATCGTGGAGTCGGAAGCGCCAAGGTTACTCTGCCGTATCCGGCGCCCATGACGTGAGCACCTGTCGAATTCGGCGCAACCAGGGCTGATGGGCGGCGGTCAGCTGCGCAGGAGATCCAGGTCGAGGATTCGGACCTGCAGCGCGGTGCGTTGCTGCAGGGCTGCGCGCATCGCTCGGTGCAGCCCGTCCTCCAAGAACAACTCGCCGCACCACCGCACCGCGTGGGCGAACAGATCGCCGAAGGAAGTGGGGTCCTCGGACAGCAGCCGATCCAGCTCCACCACCGTCGCGGTGGTGACCAGATCTGCCAAATGCACCTGCTGGGGTGGGAGTTGCGCCCAGTCCTTCATGGAGAACCCGTGCTCGGGATAGGGGCGGCCGTGCCGGACTTCCTTGAAGATCACAGCCGGTGTCTCACCTCCGTCCCCGCTTGTCGCGAGGGCACAGGGTATCGGGCGTGTCGGCGGGTCCCGACGGCTGAGTCCGGGGCGCACTAGACTCGGCGGACAGGGCCCTACCAGGGCCAGGACTCGGCAACACAGAACCAAGAGCCAGGGAGGTGACGTGAACGCGGACGACCGCAGGTTCGAGGTACTGCGCGCCATCGTCACCGACTACGTCGCCACTCATGAGCCGGTGGCGTCCCGATCACTGGTGGAGCGGCACCAATTCGGGGTGTCCAGCGCGACCATCCGCAACGACATGGTTGCGCTGGAAGAGGACGGTTACATCATCCAGCCGCACACCAGCGCCGGTCGGGTGCCCACCGACAAGGGTTACCGCCTGTTCGTCGACCGGCTCTCCGAGGTCAAGCCGCTGTCGGCGGCCGAGCGCCGCGCGGTGCAGACCTTCCTGCACGGTGCGGTCGACCTCGACGACGTGTTGCGCCGCAGCGTGCGGTTGCTCGCCCAATTGACCCGCCAGGTGGCGGTGATCCAGTACCCCACGCTGAGCCGGTCCACGGTGCGCCACCTCGAGGTGCTCGCGGTGACCCCGGCCCGGTTGATGCTGGTTCTGATCACCGACGCGGGCCGGGTGGACCAGCGGCTGCTCGATCTGGGCGACGTCATCACCGAGGATCAGGTCGCGAAGCTGCGAACGCTGCTCAATCAAGCGCTGTCCGGGCGCCGGCTGGCGGAGGCATCGGCCGCCGTGGCCGATCTTCCCGAGCAGGCCCCGGTTGAGCTCCGCGACGCGATGACCCGGGCCTCGACGGTTCTCATCGAGACGTTGGTGGAACATCCCGAGGAGCGGTTGCTGCTCGGGGGTACCGCCAACCTCACCCGAAACGCCACCGACTTCCCTGGTTCGTTACGCCAGGTGCTCGAGGCGTTGGAGGAGCAGGTGATCGTGCTCAAGCTACTGGCCGTGGCCCGTGATACGGGCACCATCACGGTGCGGATCGGTGAGGAGAACGAGGCCGAGGAGATGCGCAACACTTCGTTGGTCTCGATCGGCTACGCCTCGCACGGCACGGTGGTCGGGGGGATGGGCGTGGTCGGGCCGACCAGGATGGACTATCCGGGCACCATCGCCGCGGTGCGCGCGGTAGCACGATACGTGGGGGAGATCCTGACCACCCGGTGAGCGGGGTCGGGCTCATCGATTTGTACGACGAGTACCGCGGCGAGGGCTGCGGCAGGAGGACGCCAGCGTGGCCAGGGACTACTACGCAATCCTGGGTGTGCCCCGGGACGCCAGCGCGGAACAGATCAAACGCGCCTACCGCAAGCTGGCGCGTGAACTGCACCCCGACGTCAATCCCGACGCCGAGGCGCAGCAGCGTTTCCAGACCATCACCGCCGCCTATGAGGTGCTGACCGACCCGCAGAAACGCCAGATCGTCGACCTCGGTGGGGATCCGCTGGAATCCGGTGCGGGACGAGGCGCCGGAGGTGATCCCTTCGGCGGGTTCGGTTTCGGCGACATCATGGATGCCTTCTTCGGTGCGACCGGCGGGGCCGGTCGACGGGGGCCGCGCAGCCGGGTGCAGAGCGGTTCGGATGCGCTGATCCGGCTGCAGCTTGTGCTTGAGGAGTGCGCTAGCGGGGCATCCCGCGAGCTCACCGTGGACACCGCCGTGCTGTGCAGCGAATGCAACGGCTCAGGTTGCGCGCCCGGCACCCGGCCGCAGACTTGCGACACCTGCGCCGGCGCCGGCGAGGTCCAGAACGTGCAGCGCTCGTTCCTCGGACAGGTGGTGACCTCCCGGCCGTGCCCGGTATGCCGCGGCTTCGGCGAGGTCATCCCGGATCCCTGCCGCCAGTGTGGCGGGGATGGCCGGGTCCGGACCCGCCGCACCGTCACGGCCAAGGTGCCTGCCGGGGTTGGCGACGGGATGCGGGTGCGGCTGGCCGGCCAAGGCGAGGTGGGTCCTGGAGGTGGTCCCGCGGGTGACCTGTACGTCGAGGTGCAGGAGGTGCCGCACGAGACGTTCACCCGCGACGGCGCTGACCTGCATTGCACCGTGCGGGTCCCGATGACCTCCGCCGCGCTGGGTACCACCGTGGCGCTGGAGACTCTCGATGGCACCGAAGTGGTGCGCGTTGAACCGGGCACCCAGTGCGCGACCGTGCTGACCCTGCGGGGGCGCGGGATGCCACAGCTGCGCAGCACCGGCCGGGCCGAGGGACGGGGTGACCTGTTCGTCCACCTCGATGTGGTAACCCCGACGCGGCTGGATCCCCGGCAGAGTGAGCTGCTGCGCGAGCTTGCCCTGCTGCGTGGTGAGGAACAGGCTGAGCTCACGGCGAACGGCCGGGCCGGCGGTTTGTTCTCCCGGTTGCGGGATTCCTTGGGCGGGCGCTGATGTGAGCAGCCTGCCGGTGTTCTTCGCCGAGCGGTTGCCTTGCGTGGGCGGCGAGACGACGCTGGACGGACCCGAGGGCAGGCACGCCGCGACAGTGCGACGGTTGCGGGTCGGCGAGGGTCTGGTGCTCACCGACGGCTGTGGTGAGTTGGCCGTGTGTGAGGTGCTCGATGCCGGTGGAGATCGGCTGCAGCTGACGGTGCTGCGCCGGGAGAGCCAGCCCGCTCCGGTCTTGCGGGTGACGCTGGCGCAGGCTCTGGTCAAGGGCCCACGTGGGGAGTTGTCGGTGGAGCTGGCCACCGAGGCTGGGGTGGATGCGGTACTGCCCTGGCGAGCTGATCGCTGCGTGGCCCGTTGGGACGATGGGCCGCGGGGAGCCAGGGCGCTGTCCCGTTGGCGGCAGACCGCTCAGGAGGCGGCCAAACAGTCCCGCCGGGGGTGGTTCCCCGAGGTGGCCGAGCCAGTGGACACCACTGTGCTCGCAGAGCGTTGCGCTGCCGCCGCGGGGTGCCTGGTACTGCACGAGAGCGCCACCGACCCGCTGCCCACGGTGGCGTTGCCCGCCGCGGGAGAACTACTGGTAGTGGTCGGACCCGAGGGCGGCATCACCGACTCCGAACTGGCCACGCTCACCGCGGCAGGAGGGCGGCCAGTTCGGCTCGGCAGCGGGGTATTGCGTTCTTCGAGTGCCGGGACCGTCGCTCTGGGTGCAATTAGCGCCCTATCTCAACGCTGGAGCTAGATCATTCAGGTGATAGTTCATCAAAATGATCTCCATAAATGCTAACCTTCAGTACGCGAGGCCTGATGAACCACCTGATTGAGTATTTCCTTCGGGCTTATCCGAAAGCCCCGAGAAGCTCCGCCGGGCACCTCCCCCCTCGGTCCGGCGGCGCTGCGCCGCGGCGGGACAGCCCCCAGTTCCCGCCGCGGTGCAGCATCTCACGTCGGATTTCGGAATTTCGTCTCGATGATTTCTGAGAAGCGTCCGGGCCCCGTCAGCGCTCAAGTTGTGCCTCTCCTCGGCTCTCGTGCGCAAGCAGAGACTCTGCCGACATCTTCAGGCGATCCGAGCGAGCTAAACGCGTTGGATACCTTGGGTTAACTGATCGTCGCCGAGAGTGGTCCACCTGCTGGAAACTCTCGCCGACCTTGACGGCAGGGATTGTGCTGGTTAATTGTGTTGGTCCATTCGTTGACTATGAGGTTACTCGCACTGACGACGATGGCGCTTATGCAGAACTCGCGCTGGTTGTACGGAGTGGGACGGCCTATCGCTGGCCCGCACCGGGTTGCTGTCCAGCTCGGTTGACGAGCCACGGGTGGCGCGATCGAGCCGTCAAGGGCCGTTCCGGTATGTGGCAGGCGGGCTGTCGCGGCGGAGGAGGCAAATCGGCGCCCCGCGGACTCAGGTCTGCGGCTAGCATCTGTCCTACCGGTTGACCCGAGACGCGCGAGTGCGCAGGAAGTAGGACCCACTCCCACGTGACCCCTACCCCTATGGAGGGCGCCTCCCGATCCGGTTCGGAGACGACGCAGCCCCAACCGGTCCAGTCGAAGATCGTGATCCCAGACGCCGCCGTGCTGTCGCTGCTCGGATCTCGTGACGAGAACTTGAAGGTCACCGAAGACCTGCTCGCCGCCGACGTGCACGTGCGTGGAAACCAGGTCACCCTCACCGGTACCCCGGCGGATGTCGCATTCGCCGAGCGGGCCTTCGGCGAGTTGGTCACCCTGGCCCGGCGCGGCCAGCAGCTCAGTCCGGACGCGGTCCGGGCGACCCTGAGGATGCTCGCTCAGGGAAACGCCGAATCGCCCGCCGAGGTGCTCAGCCTGGACATCCTGTCCCGGCGTGGGCGCACGATCCGGCCCAAGACGCTGAACCAGAAGCGTTACGTCGACGCCATCGATCGCTTCACCATCGTGTTCGGTATCGGACCCGCCGGTACCGGCAAGACCTACCTGGCGATGGCCAAGGCGGTGCAGGCGTTGCAGGCCAAGCAGGTAAACCGGATCATTCTCACCCGGCCGGCGGTCGAGGCAGGGGAGCGGTTGGGTTTCCTGCCCGGCACCCTGTACGAGAAGATCGACCCGTACCTGCGCCCGCTGTACGACGCCCTGCACGACATGCTCGACCCGGAGTCGATCCCCAAGTTGATGGCCGCGGGGACGATCGAGGTCGCACCGCTGGCCTACATGCGCGGCCGCACCCTCAACGATGCCTTCATCATCCTCGACGAGGCGCAGAACACCACCCCGCAGCAGATGAAGATGTTCCTCACCCGCCTGGGCTTCGGCTCCAAGGTCGTGGTCACCGGGGACGTCACGCAGATAGACCTGCCAAGCGGTCAGGTGTCCGGGCTGCGGATCGTGCAACACATCCTCGACGGAGTGCAAGACGTGCATTTCGCGCAACTGTCCAGCGCCGACGTGGTCCGGCACCGACTGGTCACGGACATAGTGGACGCCTATGAGCGGTGGGATGTCGTCCAGGAGGGCACCGGGGCGCGCCCGGTGCCCAACCGGACCGACCGCCGCCGGAGACGGTGACGCCGGCGTGGGTATCGAGATCGCTAACGAGTCCGGCACCGCCATCCCCGAAGCGTCGATCGCCGCAGCGGCGCGTTTCGCGATGGACCGGTTGGGCGTCAGCCCATTGGCGGAACTGTCCGTGCTGCTGGTCAGCAGCGGGGTGATGGCCGATCTGCACCAGCGCTGGATGGACCTGCCGGGGCCCACCGACGTGATGGCCTTCCCCATGGAGGACGCGGAGGAGAGCGGGCTGCTGGCAGGCGGTCGACCGGACAGCCCATCCGGTGGCCCAGCACTGCTCGGTGACATCGTGTTATGCCCAGAGGTCGCGACGGAACAGGCCGCCGCAGCGGGTCACGCACTGCTCGATGAGCTGCACCTGCTCACCGTGCATGGCGTGCTGCACCTGCTGGGCTACGACCACGCCGACCCCGCCGAGGAGCGCGAGATGTTCGCCCTGCAGGACGGAATCCTTGGTGAGTTCCGGCGCGCCGACCTGGCCAGCCGGCGCCGGATCGCCCAGCGGGACGCGGACACCCGGCTGCTTGGAGTAGTCGGGCTGGACGGGCCGCAAGAGTCCCGTCCTCCCGGATAACGCCCGGGACAGCCCCCCGGGGAATAGCGAACAGGACCGACAGTGCCGACGTCCTCGGTTCCCTTGCTCGTGCTGGCCGCGGCCCTGGTGGTCGCTGCGGGTGGTTTCGCCGCGGCTGACGCCGCGCTGGGTACTGTGTCGCGGGCCCGGGTCGAGGCGCTGGTGCGCGCCGGCCGCTTCGGCGCCAGCGCACTGGCGCTGGTCGTCGCCGACCGGCCCCGGCACGTCAACCTGCTGCTGTTGTTGCGGCTGAGCTGCGAGTTGACCGCCACGGTGCTCGTCACGGTGGCGGCGCTACGGGCATTGACCCCGATCTGGCTGGCCGTGCTGGTCACGGGGTTGGCAATGGTGGTGGTGACCTATGTGGTGGTCGGCGTGGGTCCGCGCACCATCGGCCGCCAGCACCCCTATACCGTCGGCCTCGCCGTCGCCGGATCGGTCCGGGTGCTGGGCCGGATCCTGGGGCCGCTGTCGCGGCTGCTCATTATCGTCGGTAATGCGATCACGCCCGGCAGAGGATTTCCGGAAGGGCCGTTCAGCTCTGAGGTCGAGCTCCGCGAGCTGGTGGATATGGCGGGTCAACGCGGCGTGGTAGAGGCCGGTGAGGCCGAGATGATCCATTCCGTATTCGAGCTCGGGGATACCGTGGCCCGTGAGGTTATGGTGCCCCGGACCGAGATCGTCTGGATTGAACAGGAAAAGACAGTACGTCAGGCAGTGGCGCTATGCCTGCGTTCCGGATTCTCCCGGATGCCGGTGATCGGGGACAGCGTCGATGACATCGTCGGCGTCGTGCACATCAAGGATCTGGTGGCGGCCGGGCAGCCCACCGGCGGCACCGTCGGTGAGGTGATGCGGCCCGCGACGTTCGTGCCCGATTCCAAGCTGCTGACCGGGTTACTCAAGGAGATGCAGGTCTCGCACAATCACCTGGCCGTCGTCGTCGACGAGTACGGCGGCACCGCAGGTCTGCTGACGATCGAAGACATCCTCGAGGAGATCGTCGGTGAGATCACCGACGAGTCCGACACCGACCAGCGGCCGCCGATCGAGCGCCTCGCAGACGGTACGGTACGCGTGATCAGCCGGTTGCCGGTGATCGATCTGGCTGAGCTGTTCGAGGTGGAATTCGCGGATACCGACGTGGAGACCGTCGGTGGGCTGCTGGCACAGCGGTTGGGCCGGGTACCGGTACCCGGTGCCGAGGCCGAGGTGGCCGGTTTGCGATTGCGTGCCGAGGGGGGCAACGATCGTCGGGGGCGGCTGCGCATCACCACCGTCACCGCACGCCGAGTCTCCGCGCAGTCCGATTCCCAGGCCCGTCAGTCCCCGACTGATAACCAGCAACCCCAGGTCCACCCCGCCGCGGCTGACCCCCCGCAGGAAGCGAGCGACACCAGTGCCTGACACCACGGACCTAGATCCGGAGGACGCCAAGATCGTGACACTGGCGCGCTCGGCGCTGGCCCGCACGAGCGCCGAGGAGGGTGCTGCGGTGCGCGACACCGACGGGCGCACCTACACCGCTGTCACGGTGTCGCTGCCCTCCCTGGCGTTGACCGCGCTGCAAGCGGCGGTAGCCGCAGCGGTGGCCAGCGGTGCGACCGGCTTGGAGGCAGCTGCGGTGGTATCTGGCTCCGGCGCGGTGGATGCCGCCTCGCTGGCTGCGGTACGCGACCTCGGGCCGACTGCCCCCGTGCTGGTGGTCGACCAGCACGGGGGCATCTACAGCGTCCTGAGTACGGCGGGACAGGCGTGACGCCGCACACCGACGGGCCCTTCCGGGCCGGGTTCGCCTGCCTGGTCGGCAGGCCCAACGTCGGCAAGTCAACGTTGACCAACTCGCTGGTGGGCCAGAAGGTGGCGATCACCTCCAGCCGGCCGCAGACCACCCGGCACACCATCCGGGGGATCGTGCACCAGCCCGACGGGCAGCTCATCCTGGTGGACACACCCGGCCTGCACCGGCCCCGAACCCTGCTCGGTCAACGGCTCAACAGCCTGGTTCGCGCGACCTGGTCAGAGGTGGACGTGATCGGGTTCTGCGTGCCCGCGGACGCCACGATCGGGGCCGGGGACCGGTTCATCGCCGGTGAGCTGGCTGCGCTGGCGAGGCGCACCCCGGTGTTCGGCATCGTGACCAAGACCGACCTGGTGAGCCCACAGCGAGTGGCTGAGCAGCTGGCCGGGCTGGCTGACCTGGCGCGGTCGGCAGGTTTCGACGAGTTCGCCGAGCTCGTGCCGGTGTCGGCGGTCGATGGCTTCCAGGTGGCGCTGCTCGCTGACCTGCTGCTGGCCCGGATGCCGGAGTCACCACCGCTGTACCCCAGTGGGGAACTCACTGACGAACCGGAGCAGACCCTGGTCGCCGAGCTGGTCCGGGAGGCGGCGCTGGAGGGGGTGCGCGACGAGCTGCCGCACTCGCTGGCCGTCGTGGTGGAGGAGATGAACCCCCGCGAAGGACGAGCCGGCCTGCTCGATGTCTACGTCAACCTCTACGTCGAACGTGACAGCCAGAAGGCGATCGTGATCGGACGCGGCGGCCAGCGCCTCAAGGAGGTTGGCAGCCGTGCGCGGACGCACATCGAGGCGCTGCTGGGCACGTCAGTGTACCTGGATCTGCATGTGAAGGTCGCCAAGGATTGGCAGCGGGATCCCAAGCAGCTTCGCCGGCTGGGTTTCTAGCCCGCGCGTCGCAGTCGCTGCCGGCTCGGCGATGCGACGATGGGCGGGTGAAGCTCTACCGTGACACCGGCGTGGTGCTGCGGGTGCAGAAGTTGGGCGAAGCCGATCGCATCATCACGCTGCTGACCCGCCGGCATGGGCGAGTGCGCGCGGTGGCCAAGGGTGTACGGCGCACCTCATCGAGGTTCGGCGCGCGACTGGAGCCGTTCGGACATGTCGACGTGCAGTTCTACAGCGGGCGGACACTGGACATCGTCACCCAGGTCGAGACGGTGGACGGGTTCGGTTCCCGGCTCGTCGGGGACTACGGCCGCTATACCACGGGTTGCGCGGTGTTGGAGACCGCTGAGCGGCTGGCTGGCGCCGAGGGTGAGCCGGTGTTGCGGCTATACCTGCTGGTGGTGGGCGCGCTGCGGGCACTGGCTGATGGGCAGCGACACGCGTTGTTGGTCCTCGACGCTTTCCTGCTCCGCGCCATGGGTACCGCGGGATGGGCGCCGGCGCTGACCGAATGCGCCCGCTGCGGTGCACCGGGGCCGCACCGGGCGTTCAGCGTTCCCGCGGGGGGCGTGGTCTGTCCCGGGTGCCGTCCGGCCGGCGCGGCCACGCCGTCGGCACAAACCCTGGAGCTGCTCGACGCCCTGGAGCGCGGGCACTGGCAGATCGCCGAAGCCGCCCCGGCGGCCGTCTGCCGCGAGGCCAGCGGTCTGATCGCCGCCCACCTCCAGTGGCACCTGGAACGCCAACTCCGCTCCCTGCCCCTGGTCGAACGCCCCCGCCTACCGCATTCAGCAGGCTGAGCGGGGTAAAAGGCGGCCGAATAGCCCCGCTGAGCCCGCTGATTGCGCCAAGCGAAAGGATGGGTCGGTGGTGCGCCCGCCTGATCTACATCCCTCTGGGGCCCGGCCGCCGTTGCTGGCTGCAGAGCGGGTGCCTCGGCATGTGGCGCTGGTGATGGACGGCAACGGGCGGTGGGCGCAGCAGCGCGGGCTGTCGCGCACCGAGGGCCACCGCCGTGGTGAGGCGGTCCTGCTCGATGTCGTCTGCGGGTGCATCGAGCTCGGGGTGAAGTGGTTGTCGGCCTATGCGTTCTCCACCGAGAACTGGCGGCGCAGCCCCGATGAGGTGCGTTTTCTGATGGGATTCAACCGCGACGTCATCCGCCGCCGCCGCGACGAGATGCACGAGATGGGCGTTCGGGTGCGCTGGGCCGGGCGCCGCCCGCGGTTGTGGCGCAGCGTGATCCGTGAGCTCGAGGTCGCCCAGGAGCTGACCGCGGCTAACGACGTCATGACCCTGACCATGTGCGTGAACTACGGCGGTCGCGCCGAGATCGCGGACGCGGCGCGCGAGGTGGCCCGCCGGGCAGCGCGCGGTGAGATCGACCCGGAGCGGGTCGACGAGCGGATGCTGGCGCGGTACCTCGATGAACCGGACATGCCGGATGTCGATCTGTTCCTGCGGCCGTCGGGAGAGCAGCGCATCTCCAATTTCCTGATCTGGCAGGCTGCCTACGCCGAGCTGGTGTTCCAGGACGTCCTGTTCCCCGACCTGGACCGCCGCGATCTATGGCGGGCTTGCGAGGTCTACGCGGCCCGCGACCGCCGGTTCGGCAGCGCTGTCGATACCGGGCCTGTCGAAGTTCGCACTCCGAGGAGAACGATCCGATGAGCCACGACGAGCACTCGGCGAGTCTTGCCGCCACCCGGGCAGTGCTCGATGCCGCCCGAACAGCACTGGAGCGCTACCAGGACGTCAAGGTGGACGACGACGGCTCGCTGACCTTTCAGCACTCCGACGTGCCGTGTGCGGTGCAGGCGGTGGAGCTGGTTGAGGGCCTGGCGATGCTCAGTTTGACCTGTGTGGTTGCTTGGGACGTGCCCGACGACGGTGAGCTGGCTGAGCGAGTCGCCACCCGGGCGGGACAGGGCCTCTTCGGCACCCTGGGCTTGGTTCGCGCCGAGCGCGGCGCAGACGTGACGCTGCGTTACGCATTCCCGGCTGCCGGCCTGGACACCGGGCCGTTGGGCACGCTGCTCATGTTGGTGGTGTCCGCCGCCTCGCAGGTGCGTGGCGAGCTTCTAGTCCCGTAATGGCCGCCCCGACGACCGAGCAGCCAGCCGGCTCGGATGCACCGAGCGCGCCCTGGCGCAGGATCACTTCGCTGGAGGTGCTCTGTGCGGTGCTGGTGCTGGCGTTGCTGGCCCAGGGTGCGCTGATCCAGATCCTGGACATCCCTGCGGTGCGCACCGGCGCCACGGTCTTCGTGGCGGTATGCGTGCAGGCGATGCCGTTCCTGGTCTTGGGGGTACTGGTCAGCGGATTGATCGCGGCATTCGTGTCCCCGCTGGCTTTGCGCCGCGTCCTGCCGGCCACGAGCGCCGTCGCGGTGCCGGTCGCCGGGTTGGCCGGGATGGCGTTGCCGGGGTGTGAGTGCGCGTCGGTACCGGTGTCCCGGCGGCTCATGCAGCAGGGCGTGCCGCCCGCTGCGGCGCTGGCCTTCCTGCTCGCCGCCCCCGCGGTGAATCCGGTGGTCCTGGTGGCCACCGCCGTTGCCTTCCCCGGTGAGCCCCGGATGGTGGCGGCCCGGTTCCTCGGTTCGATGTCCACCGCACTGGTGATGGGCTGGTTGTGGGCCCGCTTCGGTCGCCCGGAGTGGATCGCCCAAAGGGCGCTGCGCCACCCGCAGCGTCTGCCGGGTCAACGTCTGCCGGGTCAACGTCTGCCGGGTCAACGTCTGCCGGGTCAACGTCTGCCGGGTCACAGTGCGTGGGGCGTATTCACCGACACCGCCCGGCATGACCTGGTGTCCTCGGGCGGGTTCCTGGTCCTCGGCGGGCTCACCGCCGCCGCACTGAACGTGCTCGTCCCCGCATCCTGGATGGCGTCCCTGACCGGGCAGGAGCTGCTCGGGATTCTGGTGATGGCGCTGCTCGCGGTGGTGCTCGCACTGTGCAGCGAGGCCGACGCCTTCGTCGCCGCGTCGCTCTCGGCGGTGCCGCTCCTGCCCCGGCTGGTGTTTCTCGTGGTCGGGCCGGCGGTGGACGTCAAGCTCATCGCATTGCAGGCCGGGGCGTTTGGGCGCGGGTTCGCCAGCCGCTTCGCGCCGATGACATTCGTGGTGGCGATCGGCTGCGCGGTGCTCGCGGGCGTCCTGGTGCTCGGCGGCCTCCAGTGAGGCGGGAAACCCAGAACATCCTGCTGTTGCTGCTCGGTGGAGCGTTGTGCAAGATCGCGTGGAACGGCAGCTACCTACGCTACGTCAAGCCCTCGGTGCTGCCCTTTCTGGTTTCGGCCGGGGTGGTGATCCTCGCTCTCGGCCTGATCTCCATCGGGCGCGACGTGCTCGCTGGGCGCGACGCGGCAGACCAGCATGATCATGCCGGACGCAGTCCCTGGCTGCTGGTGCTGCCCGTTCTGGCGATCTTCCTGGTCGCGCCGCCGGCGCTCGGCGCGGACACCGTGGCCCGCTCCGCCCGGACCCTGGCCCCGCACCAGCCGTCTGTCCGCTTCCCGGCGCTGCCCGCCGGCCCGGCTCCCGCCCTACCGATGAGCGATTTCGTCACCCGGGCGGCGTGGGACGACGCCGGTAGCGTCAACGGCCGCCAGGTCCGGCTGGTCGGTTTCATCGTTCATGGCGGCAACACGACGTATCTCGGCCGGCTGGTGATCTCCTGCTGTGCGGCGGATGCAACGCCGGTGAAGGTCCGCCTCGAGGGCCGCACCGGGTTGGCATACCTCCCGCAGGACAGCTGGTACGAGGTGCGCGGCCAGGTAGTCCCCGGCTCAGCAAGATCGAACACCCGCTTCACCCCCACCCTCACCGTCTCCGACCTCCACCCCATCCCCACCCCCCGCGAGCCCTACGAGTACTAGCCGGGGCACTTTTGCCGCAGTCTGGATGCAGACTGCGGCAAAAGTGGCCCGAATTACCGCAGTCTGCATCCAGACTGCGGGCAGGAGTGGGGAGGGAGGATTGGGGAAGGGCGGGACAGGCGGGGTTAGGACGGGGTGCAGGTGGGGCAGCGACCGGAGATTTCTACGGTGTGGTCGATGTCGGTGAAGCCGTGGTCTTCGGCGACCTTGGCGGCCCACAGCTCGACGGTGGGGCCCTCGACCTCCACGGTGCGCCCGCACTGCCGGCACACCAGGTGATGATGGTGATGCGCCGAGCAACGCCGGTAGAGCGCCTCGCCGCTGGCGGTGCGCAGCACATCGATCTCCCCGGCCTCGGCGAGTGTCTGCAGGGTGCGGTACACAGTGGTCAAGCCGATGCCCTCGCCGTGGCGTCGCAGCTTCTCGTGGATCTCCTGCGCGGACCGGAAGTCATCGGTGTCGTCGAGCAGTCGGGCGACGGCGGTCCGCTGCCGGGTGGAGCGCAGCGGCGCGACTGGACGCGACGCGGTCATTCCTCCTCCACGTGTGTCACGGCATCGAGCACGATATGCGACAGGTGCTCGTCGACCAGCCGGTAGACGACTTCCCGACCGTGCCGCTCCCCGTCGACCACCCCGGCGGACTTGAGCACCCGTAGGTGCTGGCTGATCAACGGTTGGGTGACACCCAGGGCGTCGACCAGTTCGTGGACGCAGCGCCCGCTGTCGCGCAGCTGTAGCACGATGGCTATCCGCACCGGCGCGGACAGGGCCCGCAGCAGTTCACCGGCGGCCACCAGGGTTGCTCGCGGGCGGGTCGCCGCCGGGCCGGGAGCCGGCCGGCCGGGGGAATGCTCGTCGTCGTCGACGGCCGGTTCCGGTACTGCATCTGCGGTGATACCCGCCATACCGTCTCCCTCTACTTCGTCCACGCGATCCCAGTCCCGATCCGCCAGCCATGGTAAGCGGCGGGCTGCCGCCACGACGCCAGCTGCCCGGCAAACTCGCTAACGTCACCGTCCCAGCACCGCCGGAGGACGCCCGTGATCCTGATCTGCCGCTTCGTCGTCGACCCTGCCCAGGCGGCGGACTTTGCGACCCGCGCGCGACGAGCGCTGGAGTTGCTGACCGCGCAGCGGGGTTGCCTGGGTGGTCAGCTGGGCCGCTCCCCGGACGACACCACCCGATGGGTGCTGGCTGTGCAGTTCGAGTCGGTGCACAGTTATCGTCGCACGCTGTCGGTGTTCGAGGTCCGCGAACACGTCGTACCACTGCTGTCCGACGCGCTGACCGGCGAGCCCGGCAGCTACGAGGTGCTGGCCGCAGCCGAGGGCGGTACGGTGACCGACCACGCCAGCCTGCTTGCGCTCGACGCCGAGCGGGGGTTCAGATCTGACGATCGCTAATGTGGGCCCGGCACGCACCGACCACACTGTCACCAGGAGATCCCCAGTGCCCGCGGATCGCATCGAAACCGTCGTCAGCCTGTGCAAGCGCCGTGGCTTCGTGTTCCCGAGTGGGGAGATCTACGGTGGGACCCGCTCGGCCTGGGATTATGGCCCGCTCGGTGTGGAACTCAAGGAGAACGTCAAGCGCCAGTGGTGGCGCTCAATGGTAACCGGCCGCGACGACGTCGTGGGTCTGGACTCGTCGGTGATCCTGCCTCGCCAGGTGTGGGTCGCCTCGGGTCACGTGCAGGCCTTCCACGACCCGCTGGTGGAGTGCCAGAGCTGCCACAAGCGGTTCCGGGCTGACCAGCTTGCCGAGGACTACGCCGAACGCACCGGCAAGGACGTGCTCGAAGACGACCTGTCGGATGTCCCGTGCCCGAACTGCGGCACCCGCGGCGAATACACCGAGCCGCGCGAGTTCAACATGATGCTCAAGACATACCTGGGTCCGGTGGAGTCCGAGGACGGCCTGTATTACCTGCGCCCGGAGACCGCGCAGGGCATTTTCATCAACTTCCAGAATGTCGTGATGTCGTCCCGCAAGAAGCCACCGTTCGGTATCGGGCAGATCGGCAAGAGCTTCCGCAACGAGATCACCCCGGGCAACTTCATCTTCCGCACCCGTGAGTTCGAACAGATGGAGATGGAGTTCTTCGTCGAACCGGGCACCGACGAGCAATGGCACCAGTATTGGATCGATACCCGCACCGACTGGTACGCGGACCTGGGTATCGACCGGGACAACCTGCGGCACTACGAGCATCCCAAGGAGAAGCTCTCGCATTATTCCAAGCGGACCGTGGACGTGGAGTACCGGTTCGGCTTCTCTTCGGGCCAGCAGTGGGGTGAGCTGGAGGGCATCGCCAACCGCACCGATTTCGACCTCACCACGCACTCCAACCACTCCGGAGTCGACCTGTCCTACTACGATCAGGCCACCGACTCCCGGTACCGGCCCTACGTGATCGAGCCTGCTGCGGGTGTCGGTCGTCCCATGATGGCCTTCCTGCTGGAGGCTTACGCGGAGGACGAGGCGCCCAACGCCAAGGGCGGGGTGGATCGCCGCGTGGTGCTCAGGTTGGATAAGCGGCTCGCGCCGGTGAAGGCCGCGGTGCTGCCGCTATCGCGCAATGCCGATCTTTCACCCAAGGCCCGGGACGTCGCCGCGGCGCTGCGGCGGCACTGGAATGTCGATTTCGACGATGCGGGCGCCATCGGCCGGCGCTACCGGCGCCAGGACGAGATCGGCACCCCGTTCTGCGTGACGGTGGACTTCGACTCGCTGACCGACCATGCGGTGACGGTGCGCGAACGGGACACGATGGCTCAGGAGCGGGTGGCGATGGACCAGGTTGAGTCCTATCTCGCGGCTCGCCTGATCGGCTGCTGAATTCTGGGAGCATGGCGGGCATGGACACCGAGAGCACTGAGGAAACGCGTCACCGCCGGCTAGCCGGTGACGCGCTGCGCGTCGCGCTGCCGTTGCTGAGCTCCGCGGTCGCGACGCCCGGCACGGCCAAGGGGCACGTCACAGAGGCCAACGCGCTGGACGCCGGCCTCGCCTGCGCGGGCGGTGCCCAGCTGCTGGGTCATCCGCTGCCCGCACCCGTCGCCGCCGCGTTGGGTGTCGCGCTCGCTGACGGGGAACCCTGCGCGCTGGCCTCCACGGTCGACGGGTCGGCCGTGCTGGTGGCAGCCGGAGCTGGGCTGAAAGATGTCGTCGGAACGCTCGGCGGCCCAGATACCGACGAGGTGGCGCTGGCCAGGATGCGTGAGCTGGCCCGCGTCGGCGCGACCGCGACCGAGCAGGGCGACGCCGCAGGCACCCCGGTACTGCTCGATGTGTGGGTCCCGGTCACCACCATGCTGATCGTGGGCCGGGGGGCGATCGGGACCGCACTGGCGGCTCAATGTGAGTTGCTGGGCTGGGCGGTGCGCACCGAAACGGAGCTGGAGCCGGCGGTCATCGCCGCGAAGGAGTTCACCGCCGTCGACGTGCTGGTACTGCTCGACCATGGGCCCGCGTTCGACGCGGTGCTGGTGGAGCTGTTGCGCTCGGGCCGCGGTTTCTGCGGCGCGCTGGGATCGCGGCATACCCAGGAGGTCCGGCGTCGCCGGCTACTGGCTGGCGGGATCACCGGAGAGCAGCTTGCCCGGCTGCATGGACCGGTGGGTCTGGACGTGGGCGCGGCCCGGCCGGCGGAGACGGCGGTGTCGGTGGTCGGGGAGGTCCTCGCGGTGCGACGGGGGCGTTCCGGTGGCCCGTTGGCCACTGCGGCGGGTCGCATCGGTGGGTGACCCGCCCGCCCGGTCCGTGCTGCCGATCGCGTTGGTCCGGCTGGTTCTCGGCGCGGTGCTGGTGGGTGCCCTGATCGTGGGTGGCACGGTGTTCCGGGTGTGGCAGGTGGCTCGGGCCGATGACCGCGACAAGGCCGACGTCGTGGTGGTGCTGGGCGCGGCCCAGTACGACGGGACACCGTCGGCGGTGCTGGGATCCCGGCTCGACCACGCCGCGCGGCTGTGGCGTGACGGGGTGGCGCCGGTGATCGTCACAGTCGGTGGTCGCCGGATCGGCGACACCTACACCGAGGCGCAGGCCGGTCAGAACTACCTGATGTCCTACGGGCTGCCCCGGGACGCCGTGGTACCGATCGGGGAGGGCCGCGACACCCTGGAGAGCCTGCAGGCGGTCGCGCGCCGGGCGCAGGCTGCGGGTTGGCACACCGCGGTGATCGTCAGCGATCCGTGGCATTCGTTGCGGGCCCGGACGATGTCTGACGACCTCGGGCTCACCGCTTGGACGTCGCCCACCCGAAGCGGTCCGATTGTGGCGACGCGCACCATCCAGGCTCGCTACATCGCCCGGGAGAGCGCCGCGCTGCTGGACTACCGATTGACGCATGCCCCGGCGCCCGAGTCGTTCGGCATTGATCTGGGGTGACCGGTGGATCACCCCTACACCGAAGTGGATTGGGCCCGCCGCTTGGCCGAGCCGGCCAAGCGGGCTGCCCTGTCCGGATCGGGACCCGAGCGTCGCAGCCCCTTCGCCAGGGATCGCGCGCGGGTGCTGCACTGCGCGGCGCTGCGCAGGCTTGCGGGCAAGACCCAGGTGGTCGGCCCCGGCGAGGGGGACGTGCCCAGGACTCGGCTGACGCATTCGCTGGAGGTCGCCCAGATCGGCCGCGGTATCGCCGTTGAGCTGGGCTGCGATCCGGAACTGGTGGAGACCGCGGGATTGGCCCACGACATCGGCCACCCCCCCTTCGGCCATAACGGCGAGAAGGTGCTCAATGAGTTCGCCCGGGGGTGCGGTGGGTTCGAGGGCAACGCGCAGACGTTGCGAATTCTCACCCGGCTGGAGCCCAAGCTGCTCGACCCCGAGACCGGACGCAGCCACGGCCTCAACCTCACCAGGGCGTCGCTGGACGCCACCGTGAAGTATCCGTGGCCGCGGGCGGGGGGGACGGGAAAGTTCGGCTTCTATGCCGACGATGCGGCGGTGTTCGGCTGGCTGCGAGACGGTGCGCCCCAGCGGCAGCGATGTCTGGAAGCGCAGGTGATGGACTGGGCCGACGACGTCGCGTACTCGGTGCACGACGTCGAAGACGGGATCCTGGCCGGACGCATCTCGCTGGGCACTCTGGTCGATCCTGTCGAGCGCGCACTGCTCGCGTCGCTTGCCGCACAACACTTCAGCGCGCTAACCAGCGCTGAGGTGGAGGCGGCAGCAGTGGGACTGCTTGCGCTTCCGGTGTTCGATGCGCTACTCCGATACGATGGTTCGCTGATCGCCCAGGTCGCGTTGAAGGAGCTCACCAGCGAGCTGGTGGGGCGGTTCGTCTCGGCAGTGGTGTCAGCAACACGTGCTCGATTCGGGGTCGGCCCGCTGGGGCGCTACCGGGCAGATCTCGTCGTTCCCAGCCAGGTGGCGGCGGAGGTGGCGCTGCTCAAAGCTATGGCGTTGCGGTTCGTGATGAGCGACCCGCACCGGCTTGCGGTGCAGGCCCGGCAACGGGAGCATCTCGCCGAGCTGTGCGCGACTCTGGTGCACCGCGCACCGGATCCGTTGGATCCGGCACTGCGCCCGGCATGGGAGCAGGCCGCCGGCGATAGCGCCCGACTACGGGTGATCGTCGACCAGGTCGCTTCACTGACCGACGCTCAAGCCGTGCGCTGGCACGCCGCTCTCGGCGCTGCGCGCTCGTGAGCGGCAAGGAGTGCCATAACACTGTTTGCCACTCACGAGCTCAGAACATCATGGTCGGGTTGTCGTAGTGCTTGAACTCCAGCAGGTTGTTCGAGGGATCCCGCAGCACGAACGTGTCGTGTCCTTCGGGCTGGCCGTCGAAGCGGCGGAAGGGTTCGGCGAAGAACGGTAGGTCGTGTGCCTTGGCCACGCGGAGCAGGCCTTCCCAGTCCTGTTTGTCCCGGAATGTCATTCCGAAGTGCCTGGGGTAGAGCTCGGGAGCGGCGTCGACGCGGTCCGAGAGGTGGCAGACGACCTGGTCGCCGAAGAAGTTCAGCGTGATGCGGTCTGCGTATTGCCGGGCGAGTGTACAGCCGAGGCCCTCGACGTAGAACCGTTTGGCGTCGTCCAGGTGCAGGGCGGGGATCGCAAGGTGGAACACGGTGCGCGGCATGGCAGTAACCATTACAGGGCACCCGGCAGGGTGTCCGACCGTAGGCCCCGGCGCAGTGTCTCCAGCGCGATCACATCGTCGGCTCGTACATTGCCCAAATTAGCCAAGGGGCCCATCCGGCGCAGGAAGTAGGTCTGCAGCTCCTTGCTCGGGGCCTCGAACAGCAACCGGTCGAGCTCGATACCGGAGCCGATGATCTCGTTGACCAACTCGTGGCGCGGTTGGCCGTCGGACCGGCAGATCCCGCTACGTCCGCTCTCCCGGGCCTCAGCGGTGACCAGATGCGCCCCGGCGGCGAAGTCCTCCTCGATGAAGGACAGCCACCGTCCGGACGCCAGGGCATCGGAACGCCTGATGTCCTTGAAACCAACCTCACTGATGACGACGAACTCGTCGGCGAATCGGGCCACCCAGCGGGCCTTCTCAGTGTTGTCGATAGGGATCGTGCCGTTAGATATCTCGACGTGCGTAGCGCCCAGGTGCCGGCACAGCGCCAGCCACTCCGATACCAGACCGTCCAGAGCGTAGCGCTCGAACAGGGTACCGCCGAAGTAGAAATCGATGTCGGCGCTGCGCAGGATGTCGATCTTGCGCTTGATGTCTTTGGTGACCAGGCAGGTGCCCCAGCCGAATTTTACGAAATCCACGAATTCGCCGACGCTGTCTATGGCGTCTTCGAATACGCCGGTGAACAATCCCGGATCGATGACCATCGTGAGCCCACGCCGCCGTGGTTTGAGCTCCAGATCCGGTAAGTGCAGTTGCGTGTCGATCACGACTACCTCCTCACACCCGCCTCCGCGCCCAGCCTGATCGGCGGGGTCGAGGCGGAAGAATTGGCTGGAAGGGGTGAAGCGTGCGGCGTGCGGCGTTTCCCGGTGAGCACCATGCTCAGCGGGCTGCGCCGCAGCACCTCGACGACCAGCAGCGACACCACGACGGTGACCGCGATGGCGACGACGCTGGAACAGAGCGTGGACACCTGTGTGGACAGCCACGCCAACGGGCCGAGGGGCAACGCCCACAGCACCATCGGATGCACCAGGAACACGCCGAACGAGCGGTCGGAGCTGATCTCGACGGCACGGGATCCCAGCCCGCCGCCCCGCTGCGCCGACCACGCCACGCCGAGTGCGAACAACGCCGTGATGATGGCTACGCACCAGGGCACCATCACCGGCTGGAACACGTCGGAAGCAGCCCCGGGGGAGCTGCCACCGTGCACCGAGTGCAGGTACCAAGCCTCGGCCGAGGCACCGGTGGCAACCAGGGCCCCGAACACGACCGCTGGGTGCCCGCGGACCCACGCCTGCACCCGATCGGCATGCAGGGCAGCCACCCCTCCGAGCACCAGGTAGAAGGCGTAACTGCCGACGAACGACCCGTCGTAGGCCAGCAGCTTCCCGGCGATCCCGCTCGGGTGCGCGGCATGCAGGCCAGCATCGACGCCGACCTGCAGGACAGCGGTGACCCCAAGCAGCCACCAATGCCCAGCCCGGCGCGCCGCGACTGCCCGCAGCACCCGCAGGAACAGTGGGAACAGCAGGTAGAACTGCATCGTCACGACGAGGAAGTACAGGTGATACCACGCCGTGCCGGTCAGCAGGTTGTGCCCGAGCCGGGTGAGTGCCGCGGTGGGCGGCAGCGGCGTCGTGATCAGTGCCAACCCGCTGTAGATCACCGACCAGATCACATAGGGGGCCCCGACCAGCAGGAACCTCCGCCGCCAGAACGGTCGGACGAGAAGCTTGTCGCGGTGTCGGTGTACCAGCACGAACGCGGTGAGGGCGAAGAACGCCTCACGGGTGAAGTGCAGCAGCATCGCGGCGCCGCCTGTCGGCACGCTGTCCGGCGGGTTGACGGTGGTCACGGTGTGCACCGCGATGACCGCGGCGAAGGTCAGCACCCGGACCAGGTCCATCGCATAGACGTGGCCGGTGCCATTGGCACGTGTCACAGCGGCACGTGTCACAGCGGGACCGGCTCGGGACGCCTGGTGTCGGCGACGAGTAACTCCCGCAGCCGGTGGCGGGCCACCTTCCCGGTGGAGGTCTGCGGCAGACCCGTGACGATCCGGAACTCCACCGGGCGTTTGACCCGGCTGAGTTGCTGCTCGCACCGCAACCGCAGTCGGCTGACGAGCTCGGACACTTGCTCGTCGTCCAGCGTCAGGACTGGTCGAATCCATGCCACCGGCACCGCGCCGAGCACCTCATGGGGGCGGGCGGCGACGGCGGCCTCGGCCACCGCCGGCTCGCCGAGCAGGACTTGCTCCACCTCGCTGGGGTGGACCAGCTCGCCGCCGCAGTTCACCACGTCATCGCGGCGCCCGGCGAGGTAGAGGTACCCGTCGGCGTCAAGTCGCCCGAGATCACCGGTGTCCAGCCAACCTGCGGCGTCGATCCGGTCGGCGGCAGCGCCCTCGGCGTATGAGCTGATCACGCTCTCCCCGCGGATGCGGACCCGGCCCACGGCGCCCGGCGCACATCGCTGCCCGTCCGACTCGACGACCTCCAGCTCCACCCCGACCGGCCCGCCGACTGAACCCGCCGGGTGGCCACCACTCAGCGGGGTGACGGTGATCTGGCTGGCCGCCTCGGTCATGCCATAGCTCTCCACCACGGCAACCCCGCTGCGCGCAGTCACCAGGTCGCGGGCCGCCGCCGGCAGTGGTGCCGACGCCGAGCGGATGAACCGCAACGTGGCAGGCACGGCCGGGACGTCCTCAAGTGCCAGGATGGACAGGATGGCCGGCACCGCGTTGAGCCAGGTGATCCGCTGTTGTACAAGGAGCTGCCAGAACCCGGTGCGATGGAACCGGCGGTCCAACACCAGCGAACCACCGGCGACGAGCGTGGCGAGCACTGCGACGACCTGGGCGTTGATATGGAACAACGGCAGCGGGTTGAAACCGCGGTCCGTGCTGGACAGCTCGTGGTGGTCCACGACACACCGCGCCGCATGGAGCAACTGACACTCGGTGAGTACGACCGTCTTCGGCGTGCCGGTCGAGCCGGAGGTGAGCAGTGCGACCGATCCTGTCCGCGGCTCACCTGCCCGCTCGCCGCCCGCCTGCACGGGAGCTGCCGGATCGGCGGGCAATCCGGTGGCCGGGTTGACCTGCATGTCCCGGATGGCCGCCCGGTCGCTGACGACGAGCCACGGTTGCAGGGAGCGCCGGGTGCGTTGCGCCTGCGCGGCAGGAGCCGCCGGGTCGACCGGTACCGAGCATCGCCCAGCGGCGATCACGGCGAGGTGCACCGCGCAGAACGCCAGCGGGTCGTCGACGTCGACGAGGACCCGGGCGCCGGGCGGCACCCCGGCGGCGTCGAGTTCCCGGCGCCAGGCATCCGCAGCCGCGCGCAGCATGGCGAAGTCCAACGACCGCTCGCTGCGCGCGTCGGCCAGGAAACACCGGTGTGGGGAGGTCTCGGCGCGCTCGATGACAAGCTCGCGAAGGGTGGTCATAGCCGCATCCTGACCGGCCCACCTGAAGGCTAGCTGGACGCGACCTGTGCATACTCTGGGTTATGCGGCGCAAGGGCAGGTGGGCTGGCTTCTCACCCTCTGCCTTCTCACCCTGGCCGTCCGGTGGTGGGCGCCTGACGGGGCCACTGCTGGTAGGCGCCATTCTCGCGATGCTGGCGGTAGTGGTCACCGCCGTCGCGCATCCGCTGTTGTCTCAACATCCGCAGGCGTCGTCTTTGGCGACGCACCCGCCCGCGTCGTTCTCGAATCACCCGCCGCCGTCCTTGGTGGCCCACCGGCCGCCAGCCCTGCCGCCCAATCCACCGACAACCGACCGATCCGAACTGGCCACTCTGGCGCAGACGGTGAGCGTCGAGGGTGTCCGGCGAACGTATCGCGCGATCGTGCCGCTTCACGTGACCAACCGGTTACCGCTGCTGGTCGTGCTGCACGGTCGCGGCCAGTCCGGTGCCCTGGTGGCGGACCAGACCGGCTTCCTCGGTCTGGTCGAGCAGCGACGGGCGATTCTGGTGGCTCCCGATGGGGAGCAGCACTCGTGGAACGCCGGCCACGGCTGCTGCGGGGTCGCCGGCTCCCGCCGTAGCCCGGATGTACCCTTCGTGGCTGCGATCGTGGCTGACGCGGCGCGCCGGTGGCCGGTGGACGCCGGGCGGGTGTACCTGGTCGGGTACAGCAACGGCGGCAAGCTCGCCTACAGCGAGGTGTGCGCGTACCCCACCCTCTTCGCGGCGGTGGCCACCTACGGTGCCGTGCCGTTGTCAGCCTGCACTCCGGGCACGGCCGCGGTGCCGTTCCTGCTCGCCGCCGGCTCGGCGGATCAGGTGCTGCCCTTCCACGGGAAGCCGAGCGGTAAGCCGCCCCTGCCGTCGGTGCCGCAGGCGCTGGCCTGGCTGCGTGCCCAGGACCGCTGCCCGGCCAGGGCGCAGACCGGACGGGACGGCTCGGCGGTGGTACAGCACTGGGTTGGTTGCACGGGCGGCACGGAGGTGGAGTCGGTCGTATATCCAGGACACGGCCACGCGTGGCCAGCGGCGGGAGCCGGCGGCGGGTCCCCGGGCGCTGCTACCGTGATGTGGGCGTTTCTCAGCCAGCACGATGCGCCGGCGGCCCGCTAGCCCTCACGAAGGCGGATCGCTGGACAGCACGCAGTCGCCGCACACGGCTCGGGTCGTGTTCGGCGCGGCTCGATAGATCAGGCAGCAACTGCGACGACGAAAGCCTCCGGCGGCCGACCCGACGCTGGTGTCACGCAGGGGTGGCTGGTCCAGCAGCAGTGACGCGATTATCCGTGACCGGTTCGCCCAGGCCGGTTGGCCGGTCGCGATCATCGTTGCCGCACCATTGACTGCGGAGGCGACGTTGCCCCACAAGACCTGCCGCGACACCGACAACGGCACGGTGGCTTCGACAAGATCGCGGACCGGGCCGTCCAGCACGCGGCTCGCCAGCAGGTACGCAAGCCGCCGCGGCGTCGGCTCGGGGGTTGCGTGGTGGCCGCCGGCATCGGTGTCAACGGGCTGCGGCACCGACAACGGGAATGCGCCGCCCAACACGCGCTGCCACCGCGTGCTCGCCAGGTCGTCGATCTCCAACAGCTCACCGGAGGTTACTGCGACGGCCAGTGCCGGCGAAACCAGCCGAGCGACCAGACCGAGGTGCGTGACAGAGGCGGCCACTCGCATTTCGACGCCATCGGGTGCCTGCCCCCCGGCCGCGGCCAGCCGGGAGCGGACCGCGGCGACCCGGTCCATCAGCACACCCGGGTCCTCGACCAGCTCGTTCATCGCATGCCACGGCTCGCACGGGAGGGAGCCAGGGGAGTGTGTCTGCACGGCGAAGAACGGTCCGAAGGCGGCGAGATCACGCACCACCGAATCCGTCAGCACCGCAACCTCTCCGGCTCCGCTATGCCGGATTGCGCTTTGAGAAGACGATCGGTCAGCGGAGCGAATACCAGCCCGATCGTCGCCCAGAGGATCAGCTGTGCGGCCACGGAGTACAACCGGAAGTCGAACAGCACGTCGGCGGGAAAGCCCGGGTAGACGATCGTGCCGCCGGCGTTGGTCAGTGGCAGTGCCGTTTCGGTGGTGTGATTACCGAACTGCTGCTCGTTTCCGGCCAGGTGCCCCAGCGAGGGCAGGATCGCCATCACGATGCCGATCGCGACTACGAACGTCGCACCCGCGAGCACGCTGGAAGTCCAATTCCCGAACCGCTCCCTCAACCGTTGACCCAGCCACACCGCGGCGACGAGGAACACCACCGAACACAACACCATCAGCAGATACAGCCCACCGCGATCCTTGATCGTGTCGGGGTTCCCGATCGCAGGAGGATTCGCCGGATACTTCACAAAGGGCACCAGATACACAGCGAGGAAACCACCCGCCGCTACCAGTAGTGCCAGGGCGCGCGGCCGGAGGTTTCCGACGCGGCCCAGGCAGACAGCGTAGGCGACGGCGAACAGCGCGCCCACCGCGACGCCAAAGAAGATCATGCCGACGCCGGCCCCGAGATTTGCCTGGATGGCGCGGCTGAAGATGTCCGGACCGGCCGGCCCGGCGGGCAGGCCGGCGGCCTTGTCCAGCGCAGCCTTCGCGGCGTCCCGACCGGTCTCGTAGTCAATGGCCGCCTGGATCTGGGGCTCGGCGAAGATCCGCGCGAACACGAAGGCCAGCAGGCCCGCCAGCGCGCCGACGAGTACCCCCCGCAGCAGGAGTTTCCCTTCCATGCTCGGCCGTTCCCGATAGCCGGGTCAGTGGCAGGGGAAACCGAGGAAATGACGAGCGTCATGCACGAACTCGTGGATGTGCATGTCGTTGCCGAACACCGAGATCGCGCCCTGGTCGACGCCGATGAAGTAGTACAGGGCCAACGCGGTGACCGCGGTACTCGCCAACCACAGCACCGCCTTGGACACCGGCAGCACGACCGGGGTGGCCCTGGCGGTGGGTGCGGGAATACTCGTCACGATGAGCCTCCTCAGGGATCCTGCGTCCCTTACATTTAGTGGGGCGTCGTGATGGCGAAGTGTCTGACTCACCAACCACCTCGGTGACTGGCTCACAGTGGCGCGACCGTGCTGGACTCACACCAGCTTCCTCACGCCATCACGTAACAGAAATACCACGGAACACCCGCGCTACGTCAATCCACCATCGGGACGACGCGGGGGTGCAACGCGACAATCCCGACTTTCTAGGTAGGCCTGTACAGCCGCCCGAGAAGCTCGCTTGGCACCACTCGGACTGGGAAAGGTCGGAGCGCATCGAAGACCTCGTCGCCGACCACCCGGGCCACGTCTTGGTACCGGCCGTCGGCGTCGAGTTCAAGGACCGTCAGGTCGGGGACATTGGGATCGAGGATCCAGTAGCTGGGGGTGCCCATCCGCTCGTAGGCGGCGCGTTTGAGGTTGAGATCGATCAGCCGGCCGCTCGGGGGGGAGCACCTCGACGGCCAGCACGGGTGCCGCAGGGAGATTCTTGTCGGTGAGCTCGTCGAACCGGGCGACCAGGACGTCGGGTTGCACCTCGTTGGAGACATCCGTCTGCACTGCAAACGGCGCGGACAGGACGTACAGATCGTCCGGACACGCTCCGTCAAGCAGCCGATGCAGCTGGTAAGCGATCGTCTGGTGCCGCAGACCAGGCGCCGGGCTCACCAGGAGTTCCCCGTCGATGAGTTCGTAGCGGCGGCCGTCATCAGGCATCCCTTCAAGGTCATGGACCGTGAAGGGAGTGCTGGCGCCAACGCTCATGCTTGTCATGGTCCCCTCCCCGGGTCGGCCTGCCAACAGTGCCACCGAGGTCTGACATTTCCGGGCGAGTGTGAGCGGGGACCTGCATGCGCACAGGTTCCCGCTCACTCGCGGATCTCAGGCGGTCAGGATTCCCGGCCGCAACGGTTGCGTCACAGGACGCCGCCCAGCAGCCCGCCGCCTTGGCCGCCACCGAGCAGGCCGCCCAGCAGCCCGCCGCTGCCGCTACCGCTGCTTTGGCCACCGCCGAGCAGGCCTCCCAGGTTGAGGCCTCCCGTGGTGCCTAGGTCGACGCCTCCCGTGGCGCCCACCTGGAGACCTCCCGTGCCGCCACGCGCGGGCGCGCCGCCAGCGGGAGAAGCTGGAGAAACAGTGCCGCTGCTCGGGGAGGTCGGGGGTGTGTCGGTGTTGGCCACCCCACCGACGAGTAGCCCTCCTCCGGCCACGACAGCGACCACCAGGACTTTCGCCGCGAGTGAAGTCAGAAATCTGGTCTTGAGCACGATGTCACTCTCTCCTGTTCAGGATAAGGAGCCTTTCTCGGCCTCATCTGGGGAATACTGCTGTTTCTTGTTCGGTCAGGTCATCACTCCGTACGCACGTGAGATGGTGCCGCGCAATTGCGTGATCGGTGAGTGGATTCGCTCCGGGCGCCGTGTAGTCGACGATCGTGCCGGGTAGATCGTCCGCAGGAATCGATTCTCACTGCGGCGACGCTGCACCCCGAAGGTGAACAAGAGCAGTCCAGAAGTCAACGAGAAGCGTTCGGTAAACCCCACAAGGGATAGATATTCAGTAGTCAGGCCAATTCTGTGAGCACCCGTACTCTGGGCGTTGCCGGTGAGTCGTTGTCCTGGCGTACTACCAGCGGATTCCCATTCATGTCCGTATGCCTGGATGCGGGTAGTGGTCCGGCTGCGAGGTGAAGATTTGGCAAATTCCTGACTGCCGGCAAGCTGGGCGAGGCTGGAATTTCGGCGGCGATGCGGATGTAGATCATGCGGTCATGCATCGGCTGACGCCACCGCCGCGGACCCGCGACGCGGTCCGACCCTAGACTCGGCCCCCGTGGCTGGACGGATCCGGGACGAGGACATCGCAGAGGTCCGCGAGCGCAACCGGATCGACGAGGTCGTCGGCGAGTACGTCGCGCTGCGCCGGGCCGGCGCGGATTCGGTCAAGGGGCTGTGCCCGTTCCACGACGAGAAGTCCCCGTCGTTCAACGTCCGCCCGGGGCACGGCACTTTCCACTGCTTCGGCTGCGGCGAAGGCGGCTCGGTGGTCGACTTCATGATGAAGATCGAGCACCTCGGTTTCGTCGAAGCGGTCGAGCGGCTGGCTGATCGGGTCGGGATCCAGCTGACCTACACCGGCGGCGGCACCTCGGTGCAGCGCGATCGCGGCACCCGATCGCGGCTGGTCGAGGCGAACAAGCTGGCGCAGGAGTTCTACGCCGAACAGTTGAGCTCAGCGCAGGCCCAGCCGGCCCGAGAGTTCCTGATGCAGCGCGGGTTCTCCCAGCAGGCGGCGGGCACGTTCGGCTGCGGCTTCGCCCCGTCAGGCTGGGATCAGCTCACCAAGCACCTGCTGGGCCGCGGATTCTCCGTCGATGAGCTGGTGAAGGCCGGGGTGTCCCGGGAGGGTCAGCGGGGGCCGATAGACCGCTTCCACCGTAGGCTGCTGTGGCCGATCCGGGACCTCGGTGGGGATGTGGTGGGGTTCGGCGCCCGGCGGCTGTTCGATGACGATCGCGTCGAGGCGAAGTACCTCAATACCTCCGAGACGCCGCTGTACCGGAAGTCGCAGGTGCTTTTCGGGTTGGACCTGGCCAAGCGGGAGATAGCCCGGCGCCGGCAGGTCGTCGTGGTCGAGGGTTACACCGACGTGATGGCGATGCACCTGGCCGGGGTACCCACCGCGCTGGCGTCCTGCGGCACGGCGTTCGGCGCGGAGCACATCGCGGTGCTGCGCAGGCTGCTCATGGACGACTTCGAGTTCCATGGCGAAGTGATCTTCGTCTTCGACGGCGACGAGGCCGGGCAGAACGCGGCGCTGAAGGCCTTCGACGACGAGCAACGCTTCTCAGCGCAGACCTTCATCGCGATCGCGCCGGACGGGATGGACCCGTGCGAGCTGCGCGAGGCCAAAGGCGACGCCGCGGTCCGCGATCTGGTGGCGCGCCGCCAGCCGCTGTTCACCTTCGCGGTGCGGACGCTGCTCGCCGAGCACGATCTGGACACCGCGGAGGGTCGGGTGGCGGCCTTGCGGCGCACCGTCCCGCTGGTCGCCCAGATCAAGAATGTGTCCCTGCGCGACGAGTACGCTCGGCAGCTCGCCGGCTGGGTCGGCTGGGACGACATCGCCACCGTGCGCAGCAGGGTTCGGGAAGCCGCCGGCGATTCTCCTCGAGGACGTAGTTCAGTGGCGGCAGCCACGAAGAACAGTCAGACGGCGGCGGCCACGAAAAGCCGGAGTGGACGCACGCAGAGCGATTCCCCGGCAGAGAACGGCACAGACCTCCCCGCGCGCGACGATGTTCGGCTGCAGGCTCAGCGCGAGGTGCTCAAGGCGGTGCTGCAGGAGCCCGGGATAACCGGTCCGGTGTATGATGCGCTGCCCACCGATACGTTCACCCACCCCGTCTATGCCCAGGTGCACGCGGCGGTGCTGGCTGCGGGCGGCACCGCCGCGGGGATGTCCGGTCCGGGATGGATCGATGCCGTCGCCGCGCATTGCCCCGCCCAGCGGTCACTGGTGACCGAGCTCGCCGTGGAGACGCTGCGAGCCAAGGGCAGCGCCGAGGACGACGCTCGCTACATCGGCAGCCTGCTCGCCAGCCTGCAGGCCACTGTCGTTGGGCGGCAGGTCGCCGAGATCAAGTCGCGGTTGCAACGGATCTCGCCGGTGGACGACGCGGAGTCCTACCACCGGCACTTCGGTGACCTGGTGGCGCTGGAGCAGTACTACCGGGCGCTTCGCGAGCAGGCGTTGGGTGCGCAGGAGTGAGTGGGTGGAGACGGCTGTTGCGGCGCATTGCCGCGGTGCCCGAGCTGCCCGCCGGCTTCACCGGCACCCTGGAGGCCGACGAAGCGATCGTGACGACGGGGGAGCTGGTGGGTGGTAGGCACCTGGTGCTGACCCGGTTGGGGCTGTGGGTGCCCGAGGGTGCCGAGCACCGGCGCATGGGCTGGCACCTGGTGAGCAAGGCGGTGTGGGACCGCAGCGCGCTGGTGGTCACCGAAGCCGTCGCCACGGGCACCGTGGGTGCGGCCGTGCTGCTGGGCGACCTGCCGCCGCGCCGGTTCGCCCTCGCGCAGCCCGGCACCGTCCCCGAGGTGGTGCGCGAGCGAGTGACCAGCTCGATTCGGTCCAGCCATCGTTGCGAGCTTCCCGGCGGTGGGGCCTGGTTCGTGCAACGCCGGGTTCCCGGCCTCGACGGTGTGGTGCTGCAGGTGCGTGCCGATCCGGGAACCGCGCCTGGCGCGCTGGAGGCGATGGTCCTCGAGGTGCTGCAGCGCTTGTCGCGGCCGGTGCCGCCGGTTTAGCTTCCGTGGCTGCCACCACGGGGCTAGTTTGCAGCTACTGACAGCGAGGAGGTCGCGGCGGTGTGGGACCCGGAGACTTACCTCGCATTCGGTGACCACCGCGCCCGTCCCTTCCACGACCTGATGGCCCGGGTGGATGCCCGGGACCCGGCGATGGTGGTGGACCTGGGCTGCGGTCCGGGCAACCTCACCCGGTTGTTGGCCAAGCGGTGGCCGAAGGCCAGTGTGATAGCGCTCGACAGCTCTCCGGAGATGGTGCAGGCCGCCCGCGAACGGGGCATCCACGCCGAGCTGTGCGACGTTCGTGCCTGGTCGCCCGTTCCTGGAACCGGTCTCGTGGTCTGTAACGCCGTGTTGCAGTGGGTGCCCGAGCACGCCGAGCTGTTGCGCCTATGGATGCGGCAGCTACCGGCCGGCGGATGGTTGGCTCTGCAGGTGCCGGGCAACTTCAGCGCGCCCTCACACGCCGAGACAACGCGACTGGCCGCTGAGCCTCGCTGGCGCGACCTGTTCGAGCTCAGGGCCACGTATCCGGTACTCGAACCCGCCGGGTATGCCGCGGTCCTGGCCGGTGGCGCCGCGGAGCTCGACGTCTGGGAGACCACCTACCTGCACCGGCTCACCGGTCCTGACCCAGTGCTCGAATGGATCACCGGGACCGCGCTGCGGCCGGTCCGAGCGGCGCTGACGGCGGGGGAGTGGACAGCGTTCCGGCAGGAACTCGCCCCGCGGTTGAGGGCCGCGTACCCGGCGGGTGCCGACGGAGTGACGTGGTTCCCGTTCCGCCGGATCTTCGCCGTGGCGCAGGCCGGGTAGCCGACTGCTGCGGACGGTGCGCTAAGGTGGACTGCGGCCGGCCCGCCAGGCGGATCGGGCACCCGGCACCTTCCCCGATAGCTCAATTGGCAGAGCATGCGACTGTTAATCGCAGGGTTGTTGGTTCAAGTCCAACTCGGGGAGCCAACCCGCAGGTCAGAAGTCCATGATCGTAGGATCTCAAGGTTCGTACATCGTTTATTCACCGCAAATAGTTAGATTAGAGCCTGCTGGTGCCTTCGCCAAGCACCTCGGCTGCCCGCCGGTCGGTGACCCCGTGTCCCCGACGAGTTCGCGATCATCATGCGGTACGACGACGTTGGTTCGACTCTCGGCTACGAGCGCACCACGGACGTTGGCTTGTGTCGCGAGCAACACGATGCCGCCCTTGCCGGATCAGTCAGCCTTGCTGAGTACCTGGCCCAGACGCGATGAGCCCAAGCAGTGCTGCCGCTGCTGCGGCGCGGTTGCAGCGCCAGCAGTCGCTGTTTAACGGTGATCGACAGTTTGAATTCCTCATCGGTGAGGCCGCGCTGCACTGGCCAGCTTCGTTCCCTGAGCTGCTCGCCGCTCAGCTCGATCGGATTGTCACGCTGACGCCGCTGCGGGCCGTTGAGATTGCGGTCTTGCCCCTCGGTGAGCCGGTGGATGCGGTGCCGTGGAACAACTTTGTGATCTATGATGGTCATGAGCCGTTCGTCTCTGTAGAGCTGGTGCACCGGCCAGAGACGGTGACCGATTCGCGGCAAGTCGATCTCTACCGCCGTCTCTACGGCCAGATGTGGCAGCGCGCGGCCACCGGCGTGGATGCTGTGGCCCTGATCCAGCGTGTGGCTGCTGAGCTACGAGGACTGAGCACGCCCCGGTGACGTCGACTGACTGACGTGACCACAGGTCGAGTGCCCAGCCAGCAGCCGGCTGGCGCGGTCGAGTGAGTCTGGTGTCGTGAACTCGACAGCACGGACGTTTCCAGCTTGCCAAAAGGTCCGTGCTGTCGAGTTCACGACGTGCACGATCGCTGCGCAGGTACTGCTGGAGATGTCCGGTCGGCGCCAACCCTCGACGGACTTCCGGTGCCGACCACTTGATGTGGACGCTGTGGGAAGCGGTCGGTCAGGTTGGACGAGGTGGGACGCCATGGACGATCGGCCCTGGCTGGGCGAGACGCCGTACGACCAGATGAGAAGCGGGGCGACTTCCATTCGCCTTAATGAAAACAATCGCTCGCAATGCAGGGAAGAAATTGGCCGCTGCGAAGTTTGGTCCTTTTTCTACTTCCACTCAGATACCACCGTAGCCTCTTGTAGCTGAGCGTATACAACTGACGGGTTCATCTGTTGCCGCCACACTGTCCCAGTGATTGATCTCCAGCGGCTTGGTGCGCGGGCCGCGGCGCCCTCGGCAGCTGGCGTCGACGCCCACTTCGGCATCCTCCTTCCTGGCATCGAGCCCGGCGACGGCTACGACGTACGGGTCCGGGTGATCCACACCAAGGATCGGTTCGCCCCGGATGTCCCCGCCAGGACCTTTTCGCTCGTCCGAGTGGCCAGCGGCCCGGATGGGCTCTGGCAGGCCGATGTCCGCATCGACCCGAGGTCAGGCAGTTTTGGTACCTCGGGCACCTACCTCTACCGCTACCAGCTTCTGCGCACTGCGGCGAGCGGTCTGCGGGTGGTGACCAACTGGTTCACGGACCCCTTCGCCCTGGCCACTGACGAGGTGGGGCAGCTCTCGGCCTTTTCCACAGCCGACACGCTCTCCGACTTCCCGTGGACCGACGCGTGCTGGCGGGTGCCCGACCTGGAGCACCTTGTGGTCTACGAGCTGCACATCGAGCAGTTCAACAGCACCTTCGACGGTGTCGTGGAGCGGATCCAGTACCTCCAGAGCCTTGGGGTGACCTGCGTCGAGCTGATGCCGGTGACGAGCCTGAAGCTCGACTTCGACTGGGGCTACGGTCCGCTGCACTACTTCGCGCCGAATGGTCGCTGGGGCGGCCCCCAGGGCGTCAAGCGCCTCGTCGACGCCTGCCACGCCGCTGGCATAGCCGTCATCCTCGACGTGGTCTACCAGCACGCCGACCCGAGCTTCCCCTACAAGCAGGTCTACAAGGACGCCAATCTCCCGAGCCCGATGATCGCCGACGACGGACTTTTCGGGCCGCAACTTGACTTCAGCAAAGCCTTCACCCGCGACTACGTGAAGGCGGCGAACCTGCATTGGCTCAACGAGTACCACGTGGACGGCTTCCGCTACGACGAGGTCACCGACCTCTATGACGGCCCGGTCGGACCGGCCTACGCCACTATGGCCTTCGACGTGTACACCGAATCCTTCACCTTCCCCCGCTTCACGCCGACGGGCGGACCGGGCGAGTACAGCCGGGTCATCCAGGTGGCCGAGGCTCTGGGCAAGGCCAGGACGGTGCTCCAGGAGACCTACACCGCCGCAGCGTGGCCCGACGAGTTGCTCTGGAAGGCCGAGGACATGGCGCAGTTCCACTACGTGGACGACCGCTTCGCGCACATCCTCGATGCCACCTTCAACGGGTTCCCGCTCACCAAGCAGGTGCAGGATCGCACCGGTGTTCCCGTCGACATGCCGGTTGCGCCCTTCCAATACACCGAGACGCACGACCACAGCCACCTCATCGTGTTCGCTTCGGGTCAGTTCGACCGACCCTTCGCCGACCGCCGCGCGTGGTATGAGCTGCAACCCTTCGCCATCGCGCTGCTGACGAGTGAAGGTGTTCCGATGCTGTGGGAGGGCCAGGAGTTCGCCGACAACTACAACCTGCCCAACAGCGGTGACGCCCGGGTCCACTTCCGTCGCAACACCCACTGGGAGTACTTCTATGACGAACAAGGCAACCCCCTGGTACGGCTCTACCGAATCCTCGGCAAGCGCCGCCAGGCCCACCCCTCGCTGCGCAGCCGCAGCTCCTACTACTTCTTCCAGCTCGGGATGACCGTGGACGGGATCGTGGCCTACAAGCGCGAGGCGAAGAACCCCGACGAAGTGGCGATGGTATTCCTCAACTTCTCCGACGCCCCCAAGACCGTGTTCATCCCCTTCCCCGAGGTCGGCACCTACCAGGAGATGATCGACCGCGACGCCACCCCGACCCCACCCGACATCGTGGTCACCAGCGTCAACCAGACGCAACGAGTGGACGTGCCCTCGCACTACGGCCGGATCTACCTGAAGTAACGTTCCCTCGTCGGCGAGCGGCACTCCCCTCGCCGTTGCCTCGCAATTCAAAGTTCTTTGATGGTATCGCTGAGGAACGTCATTGTTTCGGTGGGCGAATTGGCCTGGACGCACAAGCGATCCATGACCATCAAATAATGCTGGACGTCCTGGCTCTTGTCCAGGTAGAGAGCACTGGTCAGCTGCTCAAGATAGACGATGTCTGGCAGATCGGGCTCAGAGAATCGCAGGATCGCAAACGGACCACCTACCGCCACATGCACACCGAAAAAGAGCGGTATCACCTGGATTCTGACATTGGGAAGTTCCGCCATCTCGATCAAGTGCTGGATCTGTTCTCGCATCGTCGAACGCTCATCGAGTCGCCATAATGCCGACTCATCGATCAGGACCCAGAGGCTGGGCGCGCCAGCTTGGGTGAGGATTTTCTGACGTGTCATTCGCAGTGCGAGGCGGCGCTCGATATCGTCAGCGGATGCGTCTGGGTGTTCGAGCTGGATGACGGCGCAGGCGACCTCTCGCGTCTGCAACAGTTCGGGCACGAAATGGGGTTGATAGGTGCGTATGACTGAACTCGCCTGCTCCAGACCGAGGTACATCTCGAACCAGGTCGGCAGGATGTCGCTGTACTGGTGCCACCAACCAGGCATGTTGGCCTGGCGGGCCAACGCCAGGAACGTTGCCCGCTCGTGTTCGTCGATAATGCCGTAGAGGGTGAGCAGATCCGCCACGTCTCGCTCCTTGAAGCCGACCCGTCCGAGCTCCATGCGGCTGATCTTGGCGTGGGACGCCCGGATCGCGTGGCCAGCCGCTTCGGCACTGATGCCGTTCGCTTCGCGGAGCCGACGCAGCTGAGTGCCCAATGCGATGCGCAGCACTGTGGGTCCCTGCGGTCGCACCTGGCCGTGACCGCCGGTCGGATCCTGATTCGACCAAGGCGTGCCCACTCCATTCCTCCTACCGATGAAGTACTACCGATGAAGTGCTACGGACGGAACTCACTATAGTCCCGTCCGTCATGCCACCCGGACCGGTCCCCTCCATGTCCAGTACAGAGGAAACCGGTTATGCCGTCACCGCACTCGCTCCTCTTTTCACACGAATCAACGAACGCGGTCGTCTCGGCACGGGTTGGCACCACGCGCTGGATGATGCACCAGCAAGACCGACGTCAGGGCTTTCGCCCGACACCGCTGAAATGAAACACCTCTATGGGGACACCGACCTCAGAGCGGTCGGGTCGCCACAGCGAACATGAGACCACGCCAGGATCCAGCAGCTCCAGACGGTCAAAGAAACCGACCAGCTCCTGACGGCTGCGAGCTACGATCGGCGCTGCGCCGCTTTGGTTCCACAACCGCATGGCCTCTTTCATCGCCTCGCCGTCAATCTCTCCCGTTGGATGCGACATCACCAGGTAGCTGCCTGAGGGCAGAGCGGCCATGAACCTGTTCACAATAGCGTGAGCCGCGTCAGTGTCGGTGATAAAGTTTAGGATCCCTAACAGCATGAGCCCGACTGGTTGAGTGAAGTCCAGTGTACGGGCGGCTTCCTCCAGGATCATGTCCGGTTCGCGAATGTCGGCATGAACGTAGTCGGTGGCGCCCTCTGGCGTGCTGGTAAGGAGGGCGCGCGCGTGAGCCATGATCAGAGGATCGTTGTCGACGTAGACGATGCGTGCCTTAGGTGCGATCGCCTGAGCGACCTCGTGAGTGTTGCTAGCTGTGGGCAGACCGGTCCCTATGTCGAGGAAGTGGCGAATCCCCGCGGTTCGTGCCAGATGCTGAACAGCGCGGACCAAAAATCCCCGCTCAGCGCGAACAGTGTCGCGCAGGCTCGGGATGAGCGCGAGGATCTGCTCCCCAGCCTCGCGATCGACCGCATAGTTGTCCCTACCGCCCAGTAGATAGTTCCAGAAACGGGCAGAATGCACCACGGCAGTATTAATCTTCAGCCCCTTTCTCTGGCCAGGCATAGGTAGGCTGTCCGTCGCAAGTGTACTTTTCTTTCGCACTGCTTCAAGACTCACTGTATATCGCCTCGCATCTATCCGTGATACGACCGAAGACGTCTTGAATCCCGAACCGTTGTCAATCCATGTGATTCCGGTCACAGAGGTGATCGTCTTAACAATCCAATCCCGTAGGTCGCGCCATCGTTACGTTCGTGGGCACACCTGTTTGTGGCGTTGCAGTCTGGGAAAGACTCCGTCGCCTTGTTTTCGGGCACCGCTTCGCGAGCTGGGGGATGGGCGGCCGGCGACGCTAACGCCCTGAGAGCCAGCATCATGACAGCGAGTCCAGCAGTGGACACCAAAGCTGCGAGCTCGACGCGAAGGACGCTGGCTACCCCGTGTAGTGCATTGTCGTCGCCCGATCACCACAGTTGATCACGTTACTCTCCGGTACTGGCCCTCACATCACCCGTTCGGCCGGTCGCTCTCCTCGAATGGGCGAGGCAGTTGACCTAGCGTCCCACCTGGATGCCCGGCCCGTCGTAGGATCTCAGGAGAGCCTCACAGCGCGTTCAGGGCTGGTATCCAGGGTGCTCGGCGGCTGGTCAGGCTGGCCACGGTGGCTCGACGCGAGCGCGCTCCCGGGATCGGCAGGGTCGCCGAACCAAGCGGCCACAACCTGCTGCGGGTTTCGCGTTGTGTCTGCCAGCTCGGCGGGTGCGCGGCGGTTCAATTCGAGGAGTTGTGACTCCAGACAGGTCGCGTCTCGGCCGTGGTACGGGCGTCATTGAGCATGGCCTCGGCTCGGGTTCTGGCCTCGTCGACCATGTCATCGGCCCTTCGCCCGCGCACCGGCCGAGCAGCTGCTCGGACTTGATCCGGGCCTCGCCCGACATCCCGTCCACCTGAGCTTTGGCGTCGCCGGTCAGCAGATCAGCAACCTGCTGGGCCATCGCCAATACCTTGGCGGCTTGGACATCGTGCTCGGGGCCTGGCGATGTCTTTGCCTTCACCCACGGACGCACCGAACCCGTCTCAACCTGGTTGCGGAGATCCTTGGTCCCCTGGATCAACCTGGCTAGCTCGGCCCCCACGAGGTCGAGGAAGACATCCACCTCGTCCTCGCTGTAGCCCCGCTTGCCAATAGGAGGCTTACTGAACGTAACGTTGTGAACGTCGGCAGGGGTCAACGGCATCGGATCACCTCACGTGCTCCTCGACTGGCGCACCGGTTGGCCTCCCCAGCCCCTGAGGAGCCCGTCGGCCACTACGCTTTTGGATTTCCTGACCATGCCGCATGGGTGATTTCGTCGACTTATCTTCGGTTACCGTCCCAGAGCCTGCAGGCGGGTGCAAGAGCGAATGCACGAAGGTGTAATTGCCCGTCGAAAAAAGCACGTGCCGATGCAAGAACAATCGATCTGTTCATACAAACGTCGTGTACAGATGCAAGCACGTCTCCAGTCCTATGCTTCGCACGCTTTGCAGTCGAAAAGCCAGCTACGACAGCTTGGCGAAGCATGCCACGCCGCTCAACAAGCGACTGAAGTTGTCAAGATAGCGCCATCCATCTATAAGGATCTAAACTCACTGGCTCGTGGCTATTGCGAACAGCGCATACGGCGGGTGCGCACGTATCGCGAGGCCACCGCGAGGCCCAACTGCCCTACCTGGGGGCGGTGGGGGTGTGGCAGCAGGTTGACGGGTCCGCAGGCGAGTACGACGGTGGTCAGCGCGGCCCCGGGGCTGTGGAAGTCGTAGGCGCGGCGAATGATCAGCCGGATCTTGTTGTTGGCCCCACCACACGCCACTCATCCACATCCATGGCAGTAGAGCCGGAAATCTCAGCCCACGTATAGGTTGTTCTCAGGTCGCTGCGGAATGTTGATAATTGTGTATGACCGACGTTGTGTCCGCGTGCGGGTAGTCGACGACAATCGGACAATTCTGGCGCTGCTGTGCGCTTTGCTGCGGTTCCGTGGTTTTGAGGTGCGCGCTGCGGACCGCCGCGGCCTGCCGGTCCTGACCGTCTGCGCCCGCCGTGACCGCCATATCGAGCTCGGCCTGTATGGGACTTGTACGGTGCAGGGTGAGCGGTGCTCGCTGGGCGTCTTGCGGCGTGGTGTATCAGCAGCAGCCCACCAGCGCTCTTTTCCAATGAGCCTTGTCCATATGAGGGGAATCCGTGGACTACTGAGGAGGTCGTCGTGGCCGACGAGCACTGGGATTCAGCTGGCGAACCGGCCGCCGGAGGTGGTCTAGGTCCGGTGCGGGTCGTGGTGGCGGACGACTGCTACTTGGTCCCCAAGGCGTTGGGGGGTCTGCTGTCCACCGATCCTGGGGTGCGCGTGGAGGGGCTGGCTGCCGACTATGACTCGGTCCTGGGACTGGTGGGCGAGTTTCGCCCGGACGTGGTCGTTACCGATGTGCGGATGCCGCCGTCGCAAACAGACGAGGGCATCCGACTCGCCGCCGCGCTGCGGGCGTCCTATCCGGGGACCGGGGTGGTGGTGCTGTCCCAGTATGCGGAGTCCGCCTACGCCATCGCCCTCGTTGATGGGGGTGCATGTGGACGCGGTTACCTGCTTAAGGAACGGGTCGCTGAGCTGGGCGACAATGCGGGCGCTCAGGATCTGCACCGATACCGTGGCAGCGCCCTCAGGTCGCCCTCAGGTCGGCCTCCTGGAAGAGCGAGAATCCGGCCGGCTCGGCAACGATGCCACCGCGGACTCGGCGCGCCAGCGTCGTTGCCGAGCCGGCCGGGCGGCGTCCCCTCGGGCGGCGTCGCAGGTTTGTCGTGCACCCGTCGACCTCCGTTGTTTGTGGGATTGACCCGCCCGGCCGAGCCGGTCCGGCAGCAGGGGTGATCAGCCGTCGGGCTGGTCCACAACCGCCGGCATCACGGTGATGTGGAAGTCCTTGCAGCTCCCGGAGACGAATCCAGGCACGCCGCAGCAATCCTTCGACCCCAGTGTGATGCAGATGTCGTATTGCTTGCCGCACGGCCCGGCGACCAGCGTGCCACCGGGCAGGTCGAAGTCGAATACGAAGGTGTTGGTGTTGCAGGGATCGTTGTCACCCTCGAGTTCGATGAACTGGCAGAACTCGCCCTCCGGGCCGCTGCCGCAGGACTCGAAGGCCAGGCAGATACACAGCTGAGTGTCACAGAGGTAGTTCACCAGCGTGCCGTTCAAGGTAACGGTGACCTCGACCCTTAGGTCCTGGTCTTCGTGGACGAACCCGAGCGGTTCATCGGGGTCGGTCACGTTGAAGATCTTGGTGGACAGATCGGCGGTGAGGGTCAAGAAAATCGGTGATACGTCGACGGTGCCTCGGTGATGTTGACGGTGCTCGCAGTCATGGCATTTCCCGTTCATGTGATTCGTGCTAAGGCGCGACGTCGGCGACTGTCGCCGACTGAACAGGTATCCACCACTGCCCTCACGCCGTGTTCTGGTGAACCCCTGACGAGCGAGGGCGCTACGCTCGGTGCGCTCCTGTTCCGTTCACGGGAATCGCCGAGAGCACGCCGTGAACGGTTTCGCTACCCCCGCGAGCCCGTCCCCCTGTGCATCGCTTGCAGGTCAGTCGTACCCAGGTGGTCGGGGGAGTGTCGAGCTTCAGGCCGCCTGGCCCGGGCTGGCCGGGGACTCCGGCAGTTGATGGGGATTCGACTGGGTATCACCGACTCCGGGGCCGGTGTCGTGCCACCACCGGTGCAGGCAGCCGGGGCATTGGAGGAATACCAGCCGCGCCTCATTGGCCAACAGGTAACGCCAGTGCAGCTCGGGGGAGGATCCGAGCGCGCAGGTCGAGCAGCCGTCGTCGCAGCAGCAGCGGGGACAGGGCAGCCATGCGCGGCGGCCCAGGTCGGCATCAGGGTCCAGCATCCAGAACACCTTCTTCGCATGGCAGGTCGTAAACGGAGCGCTGCTCGGTGTTCAAACCCGAGTACAGCAGTGAATGCGCCTCGGCTTCTGCGGCGAGAACGGCAGCAGGATCCCAGTCCGGCATCGCATCCAGGACTGCGGTCATCCTGCAGATCTCATGTGCGGTGAGATCAAAGAAGAACGGCTTCAGGTGGGTCCCCGGGCCCGGTTGCGGGCTGCTGGGAGTCGTGGCTGGCATGCCCATATATACCCCGCGGATCGGGGCGGTCGGAACTGGTCGTGACCGAGATTACAGGTCGCTGTGACCAGGCCCACGGTCAGCAAGATCGCTGGTCAGGGCGATGATGCGGGCAACGCCGTCGCGAGCATCGCTGCCACAGATGAGTGCTCGCGCTCGCCCTCTAGTGTCTGCCCTTCACGAAGGGGCGCTTGTCCGAGCCGTCCACGTTATTCCTGTCTCGCACGAAATCTCGCATTGCTTCATCGAATTCTGGAACACCGCCACGATTGCAGTCCACGATGATCCCCATGCTCTGGGCCATGGGCCAGACCGGCAGATCTGGATTGAATACGACATTTCTGTTGCGAGCTGCTTGCACGAGGAGTACAAAGCCGTCGTAATCGTCTTCTTCAATCGTCTGTAGAGCTCGCAGAACTGCAGCTTTATCAATCTTCTTACGTATCATCAGCACCACCCTCAGTCTGAGTATGTCATCGTTGAGCAACGTTGTCGGTAGGACGATTGATGTTACAGCATAACTAATCAAACATGGCGCCGCTGCCGGCGGCGCGCGCATCTTCACCAAGCCGAGCCGCGGACACTGTGCGAGCGGCTCGGCTACTCCGCGCTCACCGCGCCACGAGGTGGGCCTGGCTGGCAGCGAGGGCAGTAGTAAGTGTTCCTGGCATAGACGTCAGCTCCCTGTACAGCGCGGATCACCCGCTCCCCGCAACGGCGGCACGGCTTCCCTCCTCGCTCGTACACCCAGTGCTGCCTGCCAAGGGTGAGCTCCCCGGTGGTGGACTGCTCCGGACGGTCGGCGTTGACCAGGAGAAGCCGCCGAGCCAGCGCCACCACGGCGTCGGCATCGATGTCACGGACCGGGACCCAGGGCGGTACCCCCAAAAGGAAGCACATCTCCGTCTTGTACAGGTTACCGATCCCGGCCATGATCCGCTGATCGAGCAGGGCCAGGCCGAGTTCGGCGCCGGGTTGTGCGCGGAGTCGCTGCGCGGCTATGGCGGCGTCGTTGCCGTCCCAATCGGGGTTGAGCAAGTCGGGACCCAGGTGCCCCACGAGCCGGTGTTCGTCCTGGGTGGCCAACAGTGCCATGTCGTGCAGGAGGAAACCCACTGCTACTCGATCCTGCGTGGCGAACACTGCGCGGGCTTGGTGGTTCGGCCGTCGCCAGCGCTGTCCGGGTCGGTAGAGGTGCCAGCTGCCGTCCATCCGGAAATGCGTATGCAGGCTGCGTTGGTCATCGAAACGGGTGAACAGGTGCTTGCCGACGCTGTGTACTCCCAGCACGGCGCGTCCCGACAGATCATGCTCGGCGAGCCGGGGGTGGCGCAGTTCCCCACGGATGAGGCGCTGGCCGCTCAGCGCGGCCGCCATCCGCTTGGCTGCCAAGTACACGGTGTCGCCTTCGGGCATCAGGCAGCGCCCGGGGCCCGGTGCAGGGACAGGACGCCATCGGCCGGCCCGGTCTGAGACCAACTGCCGGAGTCCATGGTCCAGGTGCGCCCGTCGAAGGTCACCCGGTCGACGCCGAGGCGCGCCGCGTGGGCGACCAGCCAGCTGCTGATCGACCAGCCGCGAGCCACGGCGTGCGCTCCGCTGAGAGTGGCATAGCCCAGCTCGGTGACCGCGGTGGCGACCAGGTTGGCGCTCGACGGGCTGATGGTCAGGTCGCGGCAGGTCAGCGCACCGGGAGCCTCCCCCGTGAGCGCCGCCGCGGCGGCTCGGGCCCGCGGTTCCCACTGCGCGTACGCACCCGGCGCAGCCGAGCGCTGGACGAGCTGAGCGGCTTCGGTGACGCTGAGCTCAGACCAACCCGGTAGGGCGCGAAGCCGCTGGTAGAAGGAGGTGGACGCGTAGACCGGGTCCAGGACCTGCGCACGGGTACCCCATCCTTGGCTGGGCCGCTGCTGGAACAGACCGACCGAGTCCCGGTCGCCCACCGGGAGGTTGTGCAGGCCGGATTCCTGCAGCGCCGTCGCCAGCGCGATGGTGACCGCGTGGTCGGGCATGCCCAGTTGGATGCCGATCGCGGCGATGGTCGCCGCGTTGTCGGCCTGCTCTCCCGACAACGGGAACGTCACGGGGCGACGAGACACCGGGTCCGCGACAGCGGTGACGACGCAACCAGGCGTGACGCCGAGGTTCAGGATCAGAGGCCACGCGACCAGCGATGCGACCACCAACACCACGACCACAGCCAGGGCGATCAGGCCCTTCCGAGCGTTCCACACCGGCTGTCTCCCTTCCGGGCGAGTGTATGAGCCGGAGCCGATGGTCATGGGCGGATCAGGGCCATGACCACGTCGTCGACGATCTCGATAATCACCTGGTCGGGGATAGGTGGGGGGTGGGCCAGGAAATACTGGCGGAGCAGGTCGGGGCCAACGGCGGCGATGCGAGGGGTGAGCGCGGTGGACCGGACCTCGCCGCGCGCGGCACCTCGCCGCAGCGCGTCAAGGAAAAGGCCGACATTGGGTTCGATGAAGCGAATCCGAACGACCTCCATGAGCTCGGGGTTGCGAAGGGTCTCGGCCACCAGACCGCGGATCGCTTCACCGGACAGACCGTTGAGCAGGGTGGCGACTGCGCGCAGGCAAGCCAGCAGGTCCTCGCGCACACTGCCGGTGTCGGGTGGCTCACCGAGGCTGGGCAGGGTGTGATGGACCGCATCGGCGACCAGCTCAGCGCGACAGGACCAGCGCCGATACAGGGACGCCTTGCTCGCTCCGGCCCGCTGGGCCACATGTTCGATCGTCAACTCGACGTAGCCAACTGCGGTCAGCTCCGCCAAGGTGGCCTCGAAGATCGCCGCGTAAAGTGCCGCGCCGCGGCGTCGACTCCTCTTACGGTGATCGACGCCACCGCTCCCGGACTGGCACGCCCCTTCGACACTGCTCACCGTCCACGCCTCTCCCGCGCCGGGTAACACCAGTGTTCCAGGTCGAACCGAAAGAACGGACTAGAGTACGCGGCGTTTCGATGACACAGTGAGGATGTGAAGAGTGAGGATGTGAACAGTGGTGATGTGAACAGTGGTGATGTGACTCGTCCTGCTGTGACACAGCCCCCGGTGAGACCCAACGGGACAGCGAGCCGGCAGGCCCGCGGCGTGGCCCAGCCCGCTGCGGCTTGGGGGTTGCCATTGACGGTGCTGATCGCCGGGATGTTCATGTCGATCCTGGATACCACCATCGTCAACGTGGCCATTCCGACCATCCAGAACGAGTTCGGGGTGAGCACCGACGACGTGCAGTGGGTGGTCACGGGCTACACGCTGGCGTTGGGTGTGGTGGTCCCGGTTACGGCGTGGCTGGGGGACCGCTTCGGGCTCAAACGGGTGTACAACCTGGCGCTGTTGGCGTTCGCCGCCGGGTCCGCGCTCTGCGGATTGGCCTGGGACCTCAACAGCCTGGTGGCCTTCCGGATCTTCCAGGCGATCCCGGGCGGGATCCTGCCGGTGATCACGCTGTCAATCCTGTACCGGATCGTGCCGCGGGACCGGCTCGGCGCCGCGATGGGCCTGTACGGCCTGGGCATCGTCTGCGCCCCGGCGATCGGGCCCACCCTGGGAGGGTACCTGGTCGAATACGTGAACTGGCGGCTGATCTTCTACATCAACGTGCCCATCGGAATCCTTGGTGCGGTGGCCGCGACGCTGGTGTTGCCACGATTCCCCAGGATCGCCGGGCGCCGATTCGACGTGCTGGGCTTTGTCACTGTGGCGGGTGGGCTCTTCGCGCTGCTGCTGGCGACGTCGGAGGGGGAGTCCTGGGGGTGGGGCTCCTACCGGGTCCTGGGTCTGATCACCTACAGCGTGCTGAGCCTGGCGCTGTTCGTGGTGATCGAACTGGAGGTTGCCGAACCGTTACTGGACATCCGGATATTCCGCTACTGGCCATTCACCAACTCGCTGTTATTGATCTCGGTGCTCTCGGTCGTGCTGCTCGGCGTGCTGTTCTACATCCCGCAATTCCTGCAGGTGGCCCAGGGGTGGGGGGCCTTTGACAGTGGTCTGACCCTGCTTCCCCAGGCGCTGGCGATGGCGGTGCTGATGCCGCTCGCCGGGCGGGTCTATGACCGCATCGGGCCCCGCTGGCCGGCGGCGATCGGCCTGACGATCACCGCCGTTGACCTGTACGTGCTGCACACGATCACTCTGGAAACCCCCCGCGAGCACGTCATGTGGATTCTGGTGGGGCTCGGCGCCGGCCTGGGGATTGCGATGATGCCGATCATGACCGGGGGTATCGCGGTCATCCCGATGAACCAGGTCAACGCCGCCAGCGCGTTCAACAACGTGACCCAGCGAGTCTCCGGAGCGCTCGGGCTGGCCGTGCTCACCGCGATCCTGACCATGCAACGGGCACAGCAGATGGCCGGGCGCTCCGCGCTGCTGCCCGCGGGCACCCCCACCCCACAACTCGGCCCACCCGGTACCCCCGACTGGGTGGGCCAGTACGCCATGTACCAGCAGACCCAGCTGCAGGTATTCGTCGCGGCGATCGACGACCTTTTCCTGATCGCCGCCGCTCTGGCCGCTCTGGGCGCGCTCGGGGCGCTGATGCTGCGATCCGGGCCCGCCCCCGCGGCTCCGACCGGCTCCACCCCGCCACCGCAGGCAACGCCGTCCGCGCTCCCAGCCAACGGACAGGCCCACGACAGCGCCGCGACCATTGACCCGGCCCGAGACACCAACGAGCTGGTCGGCGTCAGGGGTCGGCGGAGCGACTAGCTGGGTATCTGCTCGCGGAACTCCCGGACGGCATCAGCGATGGCATCCACCTCCAGGACGTCGACCATCAACCCGACCTGCTCCTCCCACACCTCCTCGGGAACGGCGGCGCGCAGCTCGGCTTCGAGTACGTGGTACACGGGGAGGCCCAACTGGACCCCGGCCAACGGTCCTGCCCAGCTCGGATCACCGAGCACCACCGTCTCGGCGGCGATCCCGGCGCTCTCCGCGTCCGGTGCGCCGAGCAGGACCAGCAGCGCGTCGGCGCCGTGCTGGTCGACCAAGCGCTTGATCGTCTCCTGGGTGGACAGGTCCATGGCTCCGGCAGCCGTTCAAACGAAGCATTCGGTGGCGACGAATGCCACCGGGGCACCCGCCGCCTGGACACAGGCGGCAATCGCCGGCCCCGCGATACCGTCGCGCTCACCGATCACGATGACCTTCTTACCGTCGAACATCGTCACGCCTCCTTCGTTGGCAACTTCGCTAACGCCCCAGCCAGCCAGGTATCGACTTGATCTGCCGCGAGGCTGGGGTCGGAAATCCGGTCCACCTCTTGGCCGTCGTGGAACAGCAGGATGGTGGGTAGTCCGCGAACCTGCAATGACATGCACAGCCGCCGAGCCTTGCTCGCATCCAGCTTCACCACGGTCAGGTCTTGATTCGCGTCGGCGATGCTGGTCATGTGCGGGCTCAGCGCCACGCACGGGTGGCAACTCTGCGCCCACACGTCGACCAGCACCAGACCGGATCCGACAAGGTCGTCAAAGGTCTCTTTGGTGGCATCCACCACACCCATCAGCTCAACCTCCGTTGCGTTGCAGCAGGACGCTCATGCCGTCGGAGCGCTGGCTCATCCGCCCGAGGAACAGGCTGCCCTTGGCCAGCAGCAACACCCGATCGGCCGGTCCGGTCGTCAGCCGGGTCAGGGCATGCGGCAGGTAACACACGGCTGATGCCAGGTGACCCTGGGTGGGGGCGTAACCCGGCATGCCGCGCGTCGCGACGAAGGAGTCGATCTCGTCGCGGGTGATCTCCTTATTGCGGGCGGCCAACGCCGCGATCGTCTTGTAGTTGCGCGCCGCGACGTCTCCCGAGCCCTGGGGCTCGGTGATCTCAGGGTTGTGCAGCTCGGTGGCGTAGTCGTCGACGTCGCACAGCCGGGCGCCGATCGCTTCCAGCGGCCGCACCGCCAGGTCGTGCAGGATCTGCGCACCGGAGCCGCCCGATGCCACCCGGTGGCGGCCTACGGCGTCGAGCCTGATCCGGGGCGACACGCCATCGTCGGCGGTCACCAGCACCGCGACGCCGCCGAGCACGTCTTCCAGCACGGGCAGCCCGTGGCGCAGGTGTCCCTCGAATTTCATCCCGAGCTTGGGTTGCGAGCCCCCGGCGAGGACGACGACCTGCTCGACAACCCCCGCCACCACGAGGCTGGCGGCGATCACCAGCGCGGGGATCGGCGCTGCGCAGAAGTTCTTGACGTCCGCCCCGGATGACTCGCTGAGGCCGGCGACCGCCGCGATCGTCTTGCCCATGTTGCCGCCGCCGCGCTGGTAGCGATCCCCGACGGCCTCCTCCGAGCAGGAGATCGTGTAACCGATCGCTGTCGGATCGACGCCGTTGTCGTGCAGCAGGTGCAGCAGCGCCAGGGTCCCGGTGGCCTTGCAGGCCAGGTTCTCCAGCAGCACGTGCGCGACCAGCGACTCGTCCTCTTCGTGCGCGCCGCGCAGCGCACCTGCGAGCGTGTCCGGCGCCAGGTGCACCGGCAGCGCGCCGCTGGCTAGGGCGGCGGCGACGTCCCCCGCCGCCGCGGAGACCCGAGCCAGGTCCAGGTGTGCGGCCAGCGGGTGCTCAGCCAGCCGCTTGGCGGCCTGTTCAGCGATCTCCGGAGTCAGCACCAGCAGGTCGAACTCGTCGACCGCGGCCATCAGCCCGAGGAACTCGTCCTCCGGCATCAGCTCCCCGAACGGCGCGAAACGTTCCGCGCCGGCCATGCTGGCCCCCACCCAGGGGCGGGGCGGCAGCTCCCTCGGGTGGCAGGCACCCAGGAACGCCTGGTGCGCCGGATAGCCGACGGCATCGTCAAAGCTGCGCAGATTGGCCAGGAAATCCCTGGTCAGCCCGGCGTCGCCGGGCAGCGTCCGCATCGGCTTGGAGCCGTGCCGGGCCAGGCCCGGGGTGTGCGCCAGGACGAGGCTGGCTGCCCGGATCACCGCTGCTTCAGGCATCGGCCCGCTCCACAACGTCGACTTCGAAGATCGTCGGATGCTCGACGGCGGTGGCGACAGCCTCCAGCGCGCGCTGCACCAGCCGTCGCCGCCACGCCTGCTCGGCCTGGGGTGACAGGTTCGGATCGCCCGACGGGTAGGGGATGCCTCGACCCGGCACGATGCGCGGCGCACCGACCTGCTCGGCGATGGTCACCAGGTTGGTGATCACGGCGGTGGGGATTCCCGACCGCTCCAATTCCTTGGCAAGCGTTGACCCGCAACGCGTTCCGGTTCCTCAAGTGGCGGTCAGGATCGCTGCCTGCACGCCGGCCTTGCGCAGCTCTGCGGCCCACTCGACGCCGAAGCGCCGCGCGGTGGCCACCGGCGTGCCGTTACCCACCGTGACCATGAACTCGCCGTGCAGCCGCCCGATCGCGCCCTCCCGCTCCAGCGTGCGGGCGGCGTCCAGCGGTAGCACCCGGTTCGGGTCGGCATTGGCGGCGGTCGTCGCGAAGCCGCCGGCCACCGACTCCCAGGTACCGGAGACGAGGGAGTCGACCCCGTCGATCTGGTAACGCAGCCAGCGGGTGGCGCGGGCCGACTCGAGCCGGTCCGGGTTCCCAAAGGGCACCACGGCAGCCTCGGTCACCAGGGCGACGGTCGCGCTGGCCGCCTTGTCAACCGGTGCGGCCGGCTCCACCGCATCGAAGCCACCGATGGGGACCTCGGTGCTCTGCTGGTCACCGCCGAGCCGGCGCAACACGAGCTCGACGGCGCGCGCGGCGGCGCGCTGCTCAACGATCCGGCCGATCCGGGCCGGCTTCACGACGCGGCCGTCGGCAGCGGTCAGCGTGGCGCCGGTGGCCAGCTTCGTGATCGCGGCCGCGACGCGCTGCAACGTCGGGCGCATCTCCCGGGCGGTGGCGCCCGAGGCCACGACCGCAGCGGCACCCGCATCGGC
>JALYTS010000219.1 GCA_030854185.1 Actinomycetota bacterium
GTGAGTCATAGCTCACATCGCCACTCACGGGTTATCCACATGCTGGCGGTGGAGGGGAGCGAGTGCGGGGTGGAGTTCGACGTCACCATCGAGATCCCCAAGGGTCAGCGCAACAAGTATGAGATGGATCACAAAACCGGCCGTATCCGGCTGGACCGCACCCTGTTCACGGCCACCCAGTATCCGGCTGACTACGGCTTCATCGAGGACAGCCTCGGCGAGGACGGCGACCCGCTGGACGCTCTGGTACTGGTGCAGGAGCCCACCCTCCCGGGCTGCCTGATCCGCTGCCGGGCCGTCGGCATGTTCCGCATGCGCGACGAGAAGGGGGGCGACGACAAGGTGCTCTGCGTGCCCTGCGCGGATCTCCGGATGGAGCAGCTACGTGACATCGAGGATTTCGACCAGTTCTACAAGCTGGAGATCCAGCACTTCTTCGAGGTCTACAAGGCGCTGGAACCCGGCAAGAGCGTCGAGGGCGCCCATTGGGTGGGTCGAACCGAAGCAGAGCAGGAGATCTGCGCCTCCTGGCAGCGGGCCCGCGATGCGGGCGGTCCCAGCGACCTGCAACCCGATCCAGGGGCTTGACGGATCAGCCGTGGGACGGGCGGCCAGCGCACCAGTTCCTCTCGTAACCGGCGGTGAAGCGGTCGATCAGGTCGGCGAACTGCTCCCGTTCGGCCGGCTCCCACGATCCGGTGATTGCCGCGATCCGATCGTCGCGGCGCTGCCGGGCGCGCTCCAGCAGGGCAGTGCCGGCGTCGGTGATGGCGAGCAACGACGCGCGTCCGTCGGCAGGATCAGCACGCCGTTCCAACAACCCCATATCGACGAGGTGGGCGGCCTGCCTGCTGACCGTGGACGGATCGGAGTGCACCGCAGCGGCCAGCATGGTCACCCGCGACGGTCCAAGGCAGATCAGCGTGTGGAGCAGCATGAACGACGGCCGGTCGAGGTCTTCACCGCGGGCGGCGGCGGCGCGCTCGACGAGTCGGATGAGTTGGGCCAGTCCGGTACCGATCCGGCTCGAGACCCCGACGTCATCAGCCACCTGGGAACCAGCCATCGAGCCCCCTCACCGTGCGCCGCACACAAATACCTCTCCAGATCGAGCATTCCCCGCGCGTGTCGCAGCGGCAAGGATGTTCACCGATAGGTGGCGCTGCGCCTGCGGTCGACTCCGCTGCGCTACCGGCCGGGCGTCGCGATTGACCAGCGCTGTGTCCGGGTACTCCGATTCACCCGTTACGGCCGGGAGGCACCGATGACCACCGCAAGCCACGTGACGCCCGGTGCAGTGCGCAGCCTGATCCCCGCCCGGATCGACCGGCTGCCCTGGTCGTCGTTCCACACCCGGATGGTGGTGGCGCTCGGTGTGGCGTGGATCCTCGACGGTCTTGAGATCACCGTCGCGACATCCGTCGGAGCGGTGCTGAACCAGCCGCAGACGCTGAACCTGTCCTCGACCGAGGTCGGGCTGATCGCGACGGTGTACCTGATCGGTGAAGTCGTCGGCGCGTTGGTGTTCGGCCGGATGTCGGACAAGCTTGGACGCCGCAACCTGTTCATGATCACGTTGGGTGTCTACCTGGTGGGCAGCGGCCTGACCGCGCTGACCCTGGGCAGCGGCGTCGGTTGGGTCGTCTTCCTGTACGCGACCCGCTTCATCGCCGGTACGGGAATCGGCGGGGAGTACGCGGCGATCAACTCGGCGATCGACGAGCTGATCCCGGCTCGCTACCGCGGTCGGGTGGATATCGCGGTCAACGGCACGTATTGGGCGGGCGCGGTCCTCGGCACGTTGGGCACCTTCATCCTGCTGAACGTATTCAGTCTCAGCGTCGGTTGGCGGATCGGTTTCCTGATCGGTCCGGTGCTGGGTCTGGTGATCCTGGTGGTCCGGCGCAACTTGCCGGAAAGCCCCCGGTGGCAGGTCATGAATGGTCGTGAGCAGGCCGCCGAGAAGTCCATCTCCTATATCGAGCACGAGGTGGAGCTGTCCGGCAAGGTCCTGCCGCCGGTGGACCAGAGCAAGGCGATCGACCTGCAGCCGACCGATCAGATCGGTTATCTAGCGCTGACCCGGGTGCTGTTTCGCGAGTACCCGAGCCGGGCTGTGCTCGGCGCTTCACTGATGATCAGCCAGTCATTCCTGTACAACGCGATCTTCTTCACCTCGGCCCTGGTGCTGGGCAAGTTCTATGGAGTTTCCGCGACGTCGGTGCCGCTATTTCTTATCGCCTTCGCGGTCGGCAACCTAGCTGGCCCGCTAACCATCGGGCGCTTCTTCGACACGATCGGTCGCAAGATCATGATTGCCGGCACATACATCACGTCCGGCGTCCTGCTCGCGGTCAGCGCGTTGCTGTTCAATGCCGGGCTGCTCACCGCCATGACCCAGACGATCGCCTGGTGCGTGATCTTCTTCTTTGCCTCGCCCGGTGCCAGCGCCGCGTATCTGACGGTCAGCGAGATCTTTCCGCTCGAGGTACGGGCGAAGGCGATCGCGGTGTTCTTCGCCATCGCGCAGTGCTTCGGAGCGCTCGGTCCCGTCATTTACGGCGCCCTGATCGGCGACGGCAGCCAGCCGTTCAAGCTGTTTCTCGGCTACCTGCTCGGCGCCGCGGTGATGATCGCCGGTGGACTCGTCGCGATGGTCTTCGGAGTGGCGGCCGAAGGCCGATCCCTGGAGGACGTCGCCGCGCCGCTGGCGGCGGTCGGTCGCGGCCGCACTGGCACCACCCGAGCTGAAGGAGCGGCCTCACCGCTGTCTACCTGACAGAGCCGGCCACCTGACGGATCAGACCAGCCACCACGCCAACGTCAGCGCGATAAGCATCATCGCTACCGTGAGCAGCAGCACCCCGGACAGCATGCGCGCCGGGTTCGACTCGCCGGGTCGCACACCCAGGTCGCCGCCGGTGTCCGCGGTACGAGCGGTGTCGCCTGCCGTCCGCGGCCGAGGGAAGCCACCGTCCTCGAAACCGTTGTCCTCGCGACCAGAGTCCGAGTGGCCAGCTGCGGGGGTGAGTTGCTGGGTCATGACACAGACGCTACGGAGCAGGTGGTTACCGCATTGCCTGAGCTGGGTTAGCCGCAGGTAAAATCGGTTGCGCGCAGGCACTTTCGGGTGCAAGTGGTGGTCCCTACCCTTTGGGTATGGCCGCCGCATGGCCGCTGACCGGGCGAGCCGAGGAGCTGAGCCTGATCAGTGGGCTGGTCAACCGCCAGGATGGGCCGGCCGGTGTCGTGCTGGCCGGTGCTGCGGGGGTGGGCAAGACCCGGCTGGCCCGGGAGGCGCTCGCCGAGGCCGAGCAGCGCGGCGCGCTGATCCGGTG
>JALYTS010000130.1 GCA_030854185.1 Actinomycetota bacterium
CGACCCCCGGATCAGGCTGCCTCCAGCTTCACTTCGCCGCTACGACGACAAAGAAATGGACGGCCTCTCACCTCCATCCGAAACAACAGCGCCTCGTGGCGCACCCGTAGAGCAGCCACACCGGGCACCGGGGTGAGCACGGGGTCAGCTGAAGCTCGGTGTGGAGCCGGTGGGCGTGGTCGCGTTGGGCGTCGGTGGCGTGTTCGCCAAGACCGGCGGCCTGTCCGATGCTTTTTGCTAAATATTTCGTGATGTAGCCGACGTGGCGACCAGCTTCTTCGGTGCCGCCCAGGATGCCCTTGACGTGCAGCTGTTCCCCGAACCGGACGACGTGCGCGGGCTCGGTTAGCTCTTCGCAGGCCTGATCGAAGGTGGGCAGCGGTTGGCCAGTGTCGGGATCGGTGAATCCCTTGACCCGGGTGTCCCAGACCGGCAGCCGCTCCCCCTCGTAGACAAGCCGGTCATGGGCGGGCCACCAGACTTGGTGGTAAGTCGCGGCGGTGATGGCTCGCAGCTCGGCGCGGGAGATAGCGCCGCGGATGGCGGCATGGAAGTGCGGGGTGCCCCGTTTCTGGGGTTCGACGGTGCCGAAGTACTGCACATCCCACCCGACACAGCGGCGGGTGTTCTGCCAGAACCGATCCACCAACGCCGGGAAATGGATCGCATCCCGAGCAGCCCGCCGGTAGTCATAGCGGTCCGGGTTTACCGCCGCCCCGTCGCCATCGACCCGGCCGTAGGAATCGAGGGTGAGGGTGAGGAACGTGGAGGGCCGGTAGCGACCGGCGAACACCCGGCCGAGCGTGCGGCGCTCGACAGGTCGGCTGGGCAGGTCCGGAGCATCGTGGCGGCGCCGGGTCGAGCGCCGGACCGGCTTCGGTGGTGGGTCCAGCGGGGAGAGCCGGCCACGCACGCCAAGAGCGCGGAGCGCGGCGTCGAGTTCGGCCACGGAGTCGGCGAGCTGCTCACACACCTCGGCGTCCCCGTTGGCCTGACATTCGGTGTAGGCGGTGGCCAGGTCTGCCCGGAGGGCCATCAATTCCTGGTGTTCCTCGGTGGGTGTCGCGCGCGCAGTGACTGGTTCGGCTTCCAAGTGCCAGCCTTCGCGGCACTGGGCCATCCGCAGCCGCCGAGCCTTGTCCGCGCACGGGCGACACTGGTCCTCCCGGGTGGACCCGCAGGGGGCACCGGGACGACATCCACCCGGCCGGTGGTGGTGTCGATCCGGCGCATCGCCAACGGCCGCACACAGACGCCGTGCTGCTCGGCGACCGCGCGAGCCACGTCCGTTGTTAGCGGCAGTGCCGCCAGCTGCGCCCGAGTCATCGCCGCGAGGTCGAGGACGGCGGGGTCGGTGGTCGTCATCAGAAAATCACCTCCTCGACGGTGGCCCGCTCCCGCAGGACCACTAGCGGCACGCTCGTGCTGGCACCGGGTGCGAGATCGGCGCCCATCCCGCGCACGGTGACCACCACACAGCCGTAGACCCTGATGGAGGCGCCGCCGGGCAGTCGACCGATCACCGACAGGTGCACGGTGTCCCCGCTCGGTACCCGCCACGCCTCAGCGGTGACCTCGGTGAGCGTGTCGGCCCAAGCCAGCAGTCCTGACGCGATCTCGGGTGGGTAGTGACAAGGGAGTTGCCCGCTTACGTTCGGTCCACCCGAGGATGCCGTGAGGTTCACTGACCACAGTGCCGGTAACTCGAACTCGGTTAGGTGGGCGCGGAGAGAATCCAGCAGGTCAACCGTGTTGGTGGTCATGCCGCCTCTTTTCCGGTGAGCGGGCGGGGAGCGTCGTGCCTGCCAGCAGCGATGTACGCGGACAGCTCGTCGAGGTCGGCATCGGTGGTGTGAAAGGCGCGGGCGCGGTGGGGATCGCGGAGGCCGTCGATCTTGGTCCAGGCCACGCCGGGGGTGTCCTCGCTGATCTCGTGCGCTGTGGCGCCGCGTTCCCGGACCCCGTCGCCGAGCACCATGTCGACCTGTTCGGGTTCATCCAGACGCATGGCGATTTTGATGGGGAATAGGTGGCGGCAGTCGATGATCTGTTTGCGGGGATCTTGGAGTTGTCCGATCACGCACACCCCGGGTGCCCGGCCTTGGGAGAGGATGGATTGCAACGCCACGTTGGCCCGTTTGCGTAGGGTGTTGTCAGGTTGGTAGGCGATCACGTCGGCCAGCTCGTCGATGATGAGCAGCACGAATGGCTGCCCGCAGCCTGATGACCATTTGCGGGTGCGCTGCTTGCGGAGGGCTTCGGCGCGTTGACGGGTGAGGATGGCGACGTGTTCCAGCAGCTCGACGGCGTCGGTGCCGTTGCTGTACACCAGTGTCTGGAACAGCCCCGGTGCCCGGCCCAGTCCATGCCGCCTTTGGGATCGATGCCGAACACCTGCACCAGCCCGCAGCGGATCCACGGCGCTAGCGCTCGCAGCACCGCCCACATCACAGAGGATTTGCCGGCGTCACTGACCCCCGCAACGAGGATGTGCCGATCCAGCAGGCGCAGCACCCAAGGTCGGCCCGTCTCAGTGCGCCCGATGATTACCCGGGCCAAATCCACGCCCGAGCCCGGCTCCGCCAGGGAGGGGACGGCAATGGGTTGAGCCAGAGGGTCGGCGTGGATCAGGTCCAACCAGATCCGCCGTGGCCGAGCCACCCGAACTCGGCAGGAGCTGGAGCCGAAGGAGTTGGCCAGCTCATCAGCATGGGCGGCGTAGGTGGCAGCGCTCTGGCCGTGAAGCAGCTTGACCGATACTCGATCACGCCAGCCATCCGCCCGCACCCGACGGATGCGTGGGTAATGCACTCGGTGCAGGCCGTGGCCGGTGCGCTTGGTCAGCTCCGTGAACAGCATCACGCGGCGCCACGGCCAGGCGTAGACCACCGCGCGGCGCCACTCCGAGCGGAGCTGCCGCAGCACGGTCCGGTTGAATGAGTCGGGGTGCTGCCAGAACCACAGCCCACACAGCACCGCCACCGCAGTCAGCAGCTTGACCGGCGCCCACCAGGAATAGCCGATACCCAAGCCAGCCAAGATCGCGGCCCCGATCAGAGACAGCGGATAGCGCCACACTCGGCGGGCGAGGAGCACCATCACCGTCGTCACGACAGCCACCAGGATGATCGGCGAGGCGGCGAGCAGCAGCTTGCGGGGCAGCATCGTCCACCACGGCAGCCGAGGTCGTTCCACCTCCAGCGGGGCCAGGTCGACCCATCGGGAGTACACATCCGGGCGCATCACCGCCCACCCCCACGGGGCAGGCCCAGCGGCAGCCTTGCCACCCGCGAGACAGCAGCTGTATCGCAGGGCAGCGGCCAGGCGAACCGTTGACAGATCAGGTGCCCCATTCGAGGAGCGTTCTGGACTGGCGCACTAAGGACGCCGTGTTCTATCCTTCTCACTGTTCACTCCGACTCTGGTGTGGACAGCGCAGAAGCGGACAGGTTGGTAGCCGTGAAATCCGCTTCTGCGCGTACGTCGGTCTTGCGTTTTATGAGGGCGTGCGGCATCGCCACACCACCCCGGGCGCGTTGAGCTTCCTTCCGAATCTTCTTTCGGTGTCTGTTATTGCAGGCTCAGGCAGCCACCACAGAGCCGGTCACTACGGGCCGGCTGGAACGAGCAGCTTCCGCATCTACGGCAGGTCTGCCAGGTCAGACGGACCCGCCGTCTTCGTACCCGTGGTAGCACGGCCAGGCCATCCCAAAGCCTGCTTAACCTCATCGCCATTCACCTCCTTTCCCGCTGGTGCACAGCGCGAATTCAGCTAAACGGATCCCAGGACGTCGCTCCCTTCTTGATCAGATCGGCAACTTCCTTCGCTTTTTCCCGCTCTCGTTCGGCCCAGTACAGGGCTTCGTGATGGTGACCCCGATCGATCTCAGCGATCTCGGCATACAGCGCCGCCGACCGCTGGTAATACGACTGCCATGCCTCCAATGACGCGTCTCGACTCGGCCGAATGCGCACCAACGCTTCATGCGCCTGCATTAACGTCGTCGGTTGTTGTTGCGCGGGCTTGCTTCCGGTCATCACACCTGCCTCCTTCGCCCTGTTGCCGGTCATGACGTGCTGTCGGTGGTGATGGCCTGACCGGGGTCGAGATCGGACGCGACGCGGGAGGCCTCGCGTGCCAGCTCACGGCAGAACCGGGCCAGCACCATCGCGCCCCCGCTGACCGACGGCACGTCGATCACGACCCGACCCGGGTCCATGGACAGCACGAGCGAGACCCAGCCGGGACCGATCTGCCGGACTCCGGCCGCTGCGTCCCGGCCGGGTGAGCAAGTCACCGTGAATGCCACGATTCCCACCCGGCCCTTATGCCGCAGCGGAGCGGACATCAACGGAACTGGCAGCGCCCGGCTTCGCGTCGGTGCCCTTGCCGCTTCTCTCGTTGACAGCGTGCATGCCTGTTGCCCGGACCACCCAGGTGATCCATTTGGCCTGTCCGGATGTCTCCGCCCGTGGCTGGACGGTCACCCCTTCCAGCACCACCGGCCGAAACGGCAAACCGCTCGCGGCGGCGGGAGGCACCGGCTGCACCCGCGCGGCGATCTCCACGGTGATCGACTTGTCCCGGTCTTTCTCGGCCGACGGATCAGCGATCGTGACCTTGAAGATCGGCAGCCCGCTGGCCTCATCGATCCGCGGGCGAACCGGTCGGTTACGCGTCTTGTCCTCCTGTGACAAGTACTCCGTCACCGCGGTGACCTCTCCGACGACGTAGGCGCCTTCGGGGAACAACTCGGCGAACTCCATCGGGAACCGCTTGCCGTAGGGAACGGCCATCCTTATCTCCTCGTGTCGCTCGTCGGATACTGGCTCAAGCCAGTACTGGCTTGAGCCACCTAAGCACAGAGGGTTATACCCGTCAAGCAACTGGCTTAAACCAGTTGTAGAGTGAGTGGCATGAACCTGGACCCAGCCGAGGGCCAGCTGCCGAGCCGTCGGATCGCCGACGCGGTGCGCTCCCTGATCACGGCAGGGGAGCTGGCACCCGGAGACAAGTTGCCCTCCGAGCGTGAGCTAGCACGCCGCTTCAGTACCGCCCGCAACACCGCCCGCGAGGCCATCCGGCTGCTCACCGAAGAAGGCCTGGTCACCGCCCAGCACGGGCGTGGAGTCTTCGTCCGCGAGAAACGGCGCATGTTCCGGTGGGGCAACGAGCGCTACTCACGCCGCACTTACCGCGAGACCGGTCTTACCCCGTTCCGGCTGGAGATGGCCCGTCAGAACAAGACCCCCCGAGTCGAGGTGACCTCCATCGACCAGGTCACCCCACCCTTCGACGTTGCCGAACGGTTGAACGCCTCACCCGAGGAGCCCTCAGTACTGCGACGGTGCAATACCTACTACGCCGACGAGGAGCCAATACAGGTCGTCACCACCTACATCCGCTGGGCCGACGCTGAGGGCACCCCATTATTGCAGTCCAAGACCGGACCCGGCGGCATCTACGGCCGGCTCGAAGAACGCGGCCACACAATGACCACCGGGCAAGACGAGATCATCGCCCGGATGGCCAGCCACCAAGAAGCACAGACACTCGACCTGCCCCCCGGCGTACCCGTCCTCGAAGTCCTACACACCAGCCTCGACCAAGACGGCGAACCCTTCGAGGTCTCCCGGTTCGTCCACCGCGCCGACCGCGCCGGCCTCGTCTACACCTTCCCCGTCGAGGATTGATACCCCGCGCAAGCCCCTGCGCCGGGACTGCCTCTGACCGTCACACTACGACGCGATCCCCAACACGAACGCGAAGCGATCCCTGAACTCCACCCGCTCACCCTGATAATGGCGGCGAATCTCCTCCACCCCAGCGGCCAGTTCCTCATCGTCGAACATCGACAACAACGACAGGTAACGGTCGCTCACCATGGCCACATATCGCTCGGTCGGGAACGCCAAGGGGAAATCCTCGTAAGACAGCTCTACGGCCAGGCCCGCATCGCGCATCGCCGCAGCAATCGCCTGGGGGTCAGGTTGCAGCTCACGAAACCGCTCGTGTGCGGCCTGAAACAGCGGATACTCGATGCTGGTCGGCAGCATCACGATGAGGAGTCGACCGCCGGGAGCCAGCAGCTTCGCCAACCCATCTATGACCGCTACACGGTCTGTGACGTGATGGATCGCCTCCTTGACCAGTACCGCGTCGAACCGATCCCCTGGCAGCAGGGTCAACCCTGAGGCCAGGTCCTCTGCTGACGCCTGCACAGCCACCAGCCGCGGATCGTCTGGAATCTGCTCCAGCATGCGCGCCGACGGATCAACGCACACCACAGACCCCGTGTGCTGCGCTAGCCGACGCGCGTACAACCCCGTGCCACACCCCACATCGACGACCCGATCGCCGTACTTCGCCCGCAAGCGAGCGAGGATGCAATCACTCATCCAATCCAGGAAGTCTGGGTTGTAGGCCCAGTTCTGGTCATACACCGGCGCTAGGCGGTCATAGTGGTCCTGTGTCTCTTCACGCACCGAACGACGCCTCCATCCGCCTTCTGAGTCGCCCTGATACCCACCGTATTACGAGGACGTGGCGCCGTACGGTCCACGGTGTGGGCAACGACAGGTTCTGCCGGTCCAAGTTCACGACTGCCGCGCTGTTCAGTCGGACTCATCCAAACGACTGCCCTGTCGGACGGAACTACGCAGCGTGTCGCGGTATGTACGTTCCGTTGCTGCCGAATTCGCCTCTATAGGATCAAGGCCGCCTTCGGCGGCGCGGACGTGGCTGAGTCCATCGTCCGACTCACTTGCCCGCTCGGGCCGGTCCCGCTCGCTGCGCGCGGCCTGGCGGCCGTGCTCGCGCGGGCCGACCCGGCGGGCGCCGACAGGTCACCGGCTGCACATGGCGGCCGCCTCCGCGACGAATCTCGTTCCGTTATCATCCCGTCGCACAGCAGTCCCGCAGTCTGCTCGACGCGCCTCTCCCTCGCTCCTCACGCGGATCAACAATGCTCGTGGTCAGCCGGTTGCAGCAGGAGGACCCGACTATGACTTCGCGCGGTTATAGTCGAGTCGTACCCTTTACTCCACAAGCTTCACAGGCGTCGGTGGTCGGGCCGGTATCCCGGGCTGCCATAGGGAATGTGAGAGGCACGGATGCGATTCTCCGGGAATCTCGCTAGAGGAGAGAAGTCCGTCGTGAGTTCCTCGGCCAGGTCCTTACGGCCGATACTGGTGAAAATACGGGCGGCCTCGCCAAGGTAGGCGCGGGCCGTGTCCGACTCGCTGCTAGACAGTAGCCGGCCGAGCGCGGCGAGGCACTCCGCCTCCCCCCGTCGGGCGCCGACCTGTCGGTAGATGAGCTGCGCCTTCTGATAATGTCCTTTGGCCTCGTCGTAGCGAGCCAACACCTGGGCGACGTTCCCCAGACCCCTGATGGAGTCGACTTCCCCCCATCGGTCGCCAATCTGCTGGGACAACGCGAGCGCCTCCTCATAGCAGGCACCAGCCTCTTCATAGCGGCAGAGCATCAAAGTGGCGTCTCCCAAGGCTCGAATAAACGTAGCCTCTCCCCACGGATCGCCGATTTCATGGACGATGCGCCTTGCCTCCCCATAACGGGCACCAGCGTCGTCATATTGGCCTAGGACCCAGGCGGCATCCCCCAGACCCCGAATGGAGTCGGCTTCCCCCCACCGGTCGCCGATCTCCTGGGACAACCTAAGCGCCTCGTGGTAGCGGTCACCAGCCTCGTCGTAGCGGCGGAGCACCCAGGCGACATCCCCCAGGCCACCAAGGCATCCGGCCTGTCCCCAACGGTGGCCGATCTGCTGGTAGATGGCCAGCGCCTCCAGGTAACGGACAGTAGCCTCCTCGTTGCGGCCGAGGACCCGCGCCACGTGCCCCAAACAGCGGATGGCATCAGCCTCCCCCCGCCGGTGGCCGATCTGCTGGTAGATGGCCAGCGCCTCCTGATAGCGGGCAGTAGCGTCCTCGTTGTGATCGCGGATCCGAGCCGTCTCTCCCAGGCCACGAGTGGTGTTCGCCTCCCCACGCCGGTGGCCGATCTGTCGGTAAATGGCTAGAGCTTCACGGTAGAGGTCGTCGGCCTCGCCATAACGGGTGAGCATCAAAGCCACATGCCCGAGCCCCTCGATGCAACCGGCTTCTCCACGCCGGTCGCCGATCTGCTGGGACAGCGCGAGCGCCTCCTCATAGCGGGCACCAGCCTCGTCATAGCGGCTCAGCATCCAGGCGACATCCCCCAGACCCTCGATGCAGCTAGCCCGTCCCTGCTGATGGTCGATCTGCTGGTAGATGTCCAGCGCCTCCTGGTACCGGACAGTAGCCTCCTCGTTGCGGCCGAGGACCCGCGCCACGTGCCCCAGACAGCGGATGGCATCAGCCTCCGCGCGTTGGTAGGAGACCTCCTGGGCGATGCGCAACGCCGTCCGGTAGAGCTCGTCGGCCTCGTCGTAGCGGGCGAGCATCAGGGCCACCCATCCCAGTCCGCGGGTGGAGTCGGCCTCCCCGCGTCGGTCGCCGACCTGCCGAGAGAGAACGAGCGCTTCGTCGTATCGCTCACGAGCCTCGTCGTAGTCGGCAAGCCGCCAGGCCAAATCGCCCAGACTGCGAGTGGAGTCGGCCTCTCCCCGCAGGTCGCCCATCTCCTGGGTAATGGCCAATACGCTGCTAAGGTGGTGTCTCTGGGTAATGCGGTCCGCCTCGTAGTCGGCGACACGCGCGAGGAGGGCGAGCACATCCGCCCGCAGGCCGACAGAGCTAGCGCCGTCATCAACATGTTGATTGAGTTCCCGCAGCAGATCCTGCAAGAGTTCGCGGCGCATCTGCCGTGCCCACTGCCGCTCCCGGGGCCTAAGCGAGTCGCCGAGCCCGTCCTTGAGCTTGGAAATGGTATTTCGCAGGTGGCCGCGGTTGCCGATGAAGCGGTAGACGCCGGAGCGACAGGACCAGAAGTCGCCAGCCTGCTCGGCAAACTCCCGCACCGCGAACTCGGAGACCCAGAACACCACCGGCCAGGGGAATTGATGCCCGCAGTACCCACGGTTTAGGTTTAGCAACTCCAAGTGGTGCGAGGGTCGACCAGCGAGTTCGAGCATGGATTCTACGCCGGAGACAAACAGCGCCGCCGGCCGTGTCGGCACTGCTGCTCCCACCGCCCGCTCGAGTTGAGGCACGATGCCCTGCAGCGTCTCCGGGTCAAGCCTGACGTCCAGCACAGGGTGCACGCCGACCGTCGTCTGGCAGGCTGCCACTAGCTCGTCACGGAGAGACGAATGGTTGACGATCGCAAACGCCAGCACGAAGCCTTGCGCCCGCTGGAGCATGCGAAACATAGCTTCCAGCTCACGTAGGTCCTCTGGCGGCAACTGCGCGAAGGCATCATCACTCAACGATCTGGCCCGCCGTCGATGTACCCCAGGAGAGGGTTCCAGTCATACCAGAACCCGACATTTTCATCGTAGTAGGCCAACACATAAAAGTCACGGAGCAGACGATTCCAGGCGGCGTTAGCGGCCCCGTTTACCGATCGCTTCGTCCCATGCACGCGCCTGAGCAGCTCCCAATCCTGAAGGGAAAGCGGACGCGCCAGGTCACCAGCCGCCCTCCGCAGACTTCGCTCGACGATGGATCGGCTAATCGGCAGGTCGTTGACCCGATCGAGTATGGAGCGAAGAAGTATGAATAGGGTCCGGATATGTCCGCCGGAAGATAACAAAACCTTATCGAGCAGATCGACCGATTCGAAGACCTCCTTGACGCAGAGACCGGCTTCCTCCACCCGCCGCTTCACGATCTCCCCGAGGGCCTCGTGACCTCTAACATTCTTGTTGCCGTCTCGCTTGATGACGGGCACCACCGGAAGAGCTAAGAGCTGAACACCGTACATGTCAAGAAGGGCCACCTGATGATGGCCATAAGCCAGCTCCATGTGAATAGTGTACAGAACATCGCAGTTCAGCGCGCGTAGGGTGCCGGCGTTTCCAATGAAGAGGTTGTCGTGGTTCGTAAGGCCCGCATCATTAAGAAACGTCAGGGGAATGCGGTCGACCTCGTCCACGATAATGAGGATGTCATCGAACCCTCTGTGCTCGGCCAGCCACGTCCGCGCATTGGTCAGGATCTCGTCGTTGACAAGGTCATAGATTCGCGGGAGCTGGCCTTGGAGGAGACGGCGGAGCTGGCGGCGGGCGGCGGGGAGGTCTTGGAGTGTGAAGCTGAATTTCAGCGGATCCACTCCGAACTCGATCATTTCGAGGTTGGCCTCCCGGTTGAGGTCCTCGCGTAGTCGGCGGAAGACCTCGCCGAATTTCCTGGCGCCCAGCTCGAAACCTGCATCCCGCAGGTCGGTCACCAACTGGCGCACGATTTGGAAGATGAGGTCTTCGGGCTGGACGTCGGCGAGGTCAAGCCACTCTCCGGCCTGCAGCATAGATACGAAAAACCGCCGTCCCTCCACCCCCGTCTCCAAGCTATGTTTCACCCGGTACAGTTCGGTCGTTTTCCCAACCCCGCGTGGACCGGTGAGCAGATGAGTGACCGCCTGACCGCGACTGCGGGCGATCGGGTAGATCAGACGCTGCTTGACGTCATCGACACCAAGCTGCTGCTGCCAGTCAACGTAGAGGCCGATGTCGACCTCGTTGGCCGTCGTCAACGGGCGCATGGGGTCGAACTGCTGGTACAGGGAGGCGACCCGGCTCATGCGGCGATGGTATCGAGTTCCTCAGTCCATGACAGCAGCAAGAGCGTCATGGCCCCTAATCAGCATCGAGATTCACCCGCAGACAACGACGGACCGGACCAGCCGCCGGTCAAGCCCTGACCGAAAGCAGCGCGATAAGGTTCCCAAGCCATAAACGCCGGAGGGTCGAAGCGCTGCCGGTATCCCATGCCGTCCCTCTCGCCCCACGAGAGCCAGGATATGGCCCAGACCCAGCTCTGGGACAGACACTCGCACTGCTGTTCGATCAGTGGCGCTCCGTGACCATCCCCTTGCTGCCAAACCGCGCGGCCTCGTGACCCGGCCCGCACAGGTCCAGGGTCCTCGGTCCGCACCTTTGCACGGCGGGGCGTCACAGTGCACCGTGCCACTCGCGTACCACAAGACGGAGTCAGTAACGGTCATCTGGGGTCACCCGTGACCACGGCCCACCCCAGGTCAGGGCCAGGGCCGCACAATAGGATTTCCAAGCTCTAGACCAAGCACAGGCGCCTCCGGCGGGCCTCGGCTCCGGGATGGTTCCAAGGGTGAGGATGGGTCACCGGGTGCGCGGGTATCCCGTCACGCCGGCGCCGGAGGCGTAGCAGGGTCTGGGGTAGGGGGCGCCAGGTCGTTCAGCGCATACGGTGCTCCACCTGGCGCCCCCTACCCCAGACCTGCTTCGAGGCAAGCTCGCCGACGTGACGGGATACCCGCTTCCGCCCCTACCGTCCTGCGGCAGGCCAACCACCCGCGTGTGCCATTAGCGTGCCATTAAGGGCGGTCAACCACAGTCAACAGCGGACACTTCTGACCCGAATCCGCAAGTAATAGGGCGACACGGGCCCGGAGTTGACGATGGGTGTCGCTCTGACCTGGGATGATGTCGGTTGCGAAGCCACAAAACATCTCAGGGAGAGGACACCCATCGGGTGG
>JALYTS010000049.1 GCA_030854185.1 Actinomycetota bacterium
CTAGCCAAACACTAGCACAACAAAAAACAACACAAAAAAACATGGCACTAACATTTCGGCACACTGTTGAGTTCTCAAAGAACAAGCACACACCATCACCAACCGCTGTTACGACGGCAGATCCGGGATGAATCACTCCAACGTACGCCGGTTTCGTTCTGGCGGACCCTTGAGAGGTCCTCCTACGAACCCGGCGACTCATCGAGCTTACCAGCCGTCTGAGTCGAGCTCCCCGCGGCCCCCGGCCTAACATCTCAACCATCTTCGCTGAGCGCTTCGTCCGTTCCGCTGCGGGGCGAAGCGAAAGGTACGGCCACCAGGCCGCAGAAGTCAAATCGGGGGTCGCCGGCTGCCAGAGCGGCATCAGGCAGCACTGCAGCGCACCCGAGTTCACCGAACCCGGTGGGCCTCCGCACGCCTACAGCGAGGTAACCCTGCTAGGCACTGTAGTGGACCCTCGGTACGAGTCCCGGCGTGAGGCCCGGTATGAAGCTATCGCCTGAATCAGTGAAATTGTGGCCCGAGTCAGCGGCTACGCGCGCACTCACAGTCTCCAGTGCGGTGCGACAGCTCCACCAGGTCACCCGAAGGTGCCTGTCGATCGCACCCACGAAATCGATGACCCTTCAGCCGCTTCGAGGTCTCGCCGGGATCTGTCGTCGGCGGTACGCCGACACTGCCGGACTGCCATCCACCCAGAACCGCCAAGGACGGTCCTGCGCGGTGGCGACGCCAACCCGTGGACCGGTGCGCACTCGTTCGGTGGGTACCGGATCGCCGGGCAACAGCCGCACCGGCGACGTGGAGTCGGTGAGGTCCAGGCCGTTGTGCTCGCGGCGGAGCCCGAGCAACGTCGCCAGCCGAGCCGGTCCGCGAGCAAGGTCGGCGTCGGACCTGGCGGTGGGCCTGGCTAGCCGTGCGGTGTCAAGGTCGGAGACGACCTCAGCGCCACGCATCAGCACCGCTCCGGGTTCGCCGTCAGGCAGGCAAGAGATGTTGGCGCAGAAGTGCAGGCCATAGATGAAATACACGTACAGGTGGCCCGGCGGACCGAACATCACGGCGTTGCGGACGGTGCGGCCACGGTACGAGTGCGCCGCAGGGTCATCCGAACCGCGATAGGCCTCCAGCTCTACGAGGCGGACCACCACTTGGCCGTCGGGTCTGTCGGCAACCACCAGGCAGCCCAACAGCAGCCGGGCTGCCGCCAGGACGTCAACGGCGAGGTGCTCGCGGGCGAGGGTCCCCACCGCCACTAGCTGACCCAGGCCCGGTGTCCGTCAGCGGCACGGCGGGCGCGCTGCAGCTGCTCGGCGACGCGGTCAGGTGCGGTACCGCCGTAGCCGTCACGGGAGCTGATCGACCCGGCCACGTTGAGCACCCGGCGCACGTCGATAGTGAGCTCAGGATGAACGGCGGCGAGCTCCATCTCCGACAGCTCCGCCAACTCCACCCCGCGGGATTCAGCCAGCCGCACGCAAGCTCCGGCCGCCTGGTGCGCGATGCGAAACGGCACCCCCTGGCGCACCAGCCACTCGGCAAGATCGGTGGCCAGGGTGAACCCGGCCGGGGCCAGCTCGGCCAGCCGCCCGGTCTGGAAGGTCAGGGTGCTGACCATCCCGGCCATCGCGGGAAGCAGCAGCTCGAGCTGGTCGATGGAGTCGAACAGCGGCTCCTTGTCCTCCTGCAGATCCCGGTTGTAAGCAAGCGGCTGCGCCTTGAGCATGGCAAGCAGACCCGTGAGGTTACCGATCAGCCGGCCGGCCTTACCTCTGGCCAACTCGGCCACATCCGGGTTCTTCTTCTGCGGCATGATCGAGCTGCCGGTCGAGTAGGAATCGTCCAGGGCGACATATCCGAACTCGGCGGTGGCCCAGAGGATGATCTCCTCGGCGATCCGGGACAGGTCGACGGCCAGCATCGCGAGCACGAACGCGGCCTCGGCGGCGAAGTCCCGCGACGCGGTGCCATCGATCGAGTTCTCCACCGCCGCATCGAAGCCGAGTTCGGCGGCCACCGCGGCCGGGTCCAGGCCGAGCGACGAGCCGGCCAGGGCACCGGAGCCATAAGGCGACACGGCAGCCCGAGCATCCCAGTCCCGCAGCCGCTCGACGTCGCGCAGCAGGGCCTGGACGTGGGCCCCCAGGTGGTGGGCAAGCAGTACGGGCTGGGCGTGCTGCATGTGGGTCCGGCCAGGCATCGGCGCATCGGGGTGCGCCTGCGCCTGGTCGAGCAGCGCGTCGATCACGTCCAGGGTGCCGGCGGCGATCCTGCGAGCCGCGTCGCGAAGCCACATCCGCAGCAACGTCGCGATCTGGTCGTTGCGGGATCGGCCGGCGCGCAGCCGGCCACCGAGCTCCGGCCCGGCGCGCTCGATCAGGCCACGCTCCAGCGCGGTGTGCACGTCCTCGTCCTCGGGTACCGGGACGAACGCACCGGAGTCGACGTCGGCGTCGAGGCGATCCAGTGCGTCGAGCATCGCGGTCAGCTCACCATCGCTGAGCAGCGCAGCGCCATGCAGCACGCGCGCGTGCGCCCGGGAACCACGGATGTCGTACCGGGCGAGGCGCCAATCGAAGTGCGTCGACAGGCTCAGCGCCGCAAGCGCATCAGCCGGTTTCGCGCTGAACCGGCCACCCCAGAGCGCGCTCACGACGGCAGCCCCCGCGGTGTCGTTGGCTCGACCCTGCCAAGCAGGTCTCGCTGCGCCGCTAGCTTCGACGGAAGGCCCCACAGCTGTACAAAACCCTTGGCCAGGGACTGGTCGAAGGTGTCACCCGCGTCGTAGGTGGCGAGGTTGAAATCATAGAGGGACTGTGGGCTGCGCCGCCCGGTCACCGTGGCCCGGCCGCCGGCCAGCTCAAGCCGGATGTCGCCGGTCACGTGGCGCTGGGAGTCGGCGACGAAGGCGTCCAACGCGCGCTTGAGCGGGGAGAACCACAGCCCGTCGTAGACCAGCTCGGTCCAGCGCTGCTCGACGCTGCGTTTGTACCTGGCCAGGTCACGCTCTACGGTGACGTTCTCCAGCTCCTGGTGCGCCGTGATCAGGGCGATCGCGCCGGGCGCCTCATAGATCTCTCGGCTTTTGATGCCGACCAGCCGGTCCTCGACCATGTCCAGCCGGCCGACACCGTGGGCTCCGGCCCGGGTGTTGAGCTGCTTGATCGCTTCCAGCACCGTCACCGGGACGCCGTCGATGGCGACCGGTACACCGCTGTCGAAAGTGACCACCAGCTCATCCGGCGCCTTCCACTCGGTCGGGTCGCTGGTGTAGGAGTACACGTCCTTGGTCGGGGCGTTCCACAGGTCTTCGAGGAACCCGGTCTCGACCGCCCGGCCCCAGAGGTTCTGGTCGATGGAGAACGGCGAGCGCTTCGTGACGTCGATCGGCAGGCTCCGCTCCTCGGCGTAGGCGATCGCCTTCTCCCGGGTCCACGCGTAGTCCCGGACCGGGGCGATCACCCGCAGGTCCGGTCCGAGTGCACCGATGCCCACCTCGAAACGCACCTGGTCGTTGCCCTTACCAGTGCAGCCGTGCGCCACCGTGGAAGCACCGTGGTACTTCGCGGCCGCCACCAGATGCTTGACGATCAGCGGTCGGGACAACGCCGAGACCAATGGGTAGCGGTCCATATACAGAGCGTTGACCTGCAGCGCCGGCAGGCAGTACTGCTCGGCGAACTCTTCGCGGGCGTCGGCGACGACGGCCTCGACCGCGCCGCAGGTCAGCGCTCGCTGGCGGATGGTCTCCAGATCCTCGCCGCCCTGACCGACATCAACCGCGACGGCGACGACCTCAGCTCCGGTTTCCTCAGCGATCCACCCGATCGCCACCGAGGTGTCCAAACCCCCGGAGTAGGCGAGTACGACCCGCTCAGCCATTTTGCTCTCCCTTCGGTCGAGCTTGTGAGTGGCAAACAGTGTTATGGCACTCAATGCCACTCACGAGCGCGCCAGCGCCATAATCCGTTCCACGAGCTGTGTTCCGGTGAGCGGTTCTCGGGCGACGACCAGGATGCTGTCATCGCCGGCGACGGTGCCGACCACCTCAGCCAGTGCCGCCCGATCCAGCGCGCTGGCCACGAAATGTGCCGCACCGGGGGGTGTGCGCAGCACCGCGAGGTTCGCGCTGGCGTCGGCGGACACCAGCAACTCGGCTAATACCCGCGCCAGCCGTTCGGTGCCACGAGCCACAGCGAGCACCGGACTGCCGTCCTCGGGGATGACATAGATCGGCGCGCCGCCGGCACCGCGGACCTTCATCGCGCCAAGCTCGTCGAGGTCCCGGGACAGGGTTGCCTGGGTCACCTCGATGCCTTCGCCCGCGAGCAGGGCGACCAGCTCGACCTGGCTGTGCACCGCATGGTTGGTCACCAACTCGACGATGCGAGCCTGCCGGCCGACCCGGGTCGATGTCATGACCCTCGCTCCGGATGCAGCAACCAGGCCAGCAGCGCCTTCTGCGCGTGCAGCCGGTTCTCGGCCTCGTCCCACACCGCGCTGGCCGGCCCGTCGAGCACCTCATCGGTGATCTCCACGCCGCGGTGCGCCGGCAGGCAGTGCAGTACCGTGACCTTCCTGGCGCCGCCGCCGGACGCACGATCCAGCAGCTCAGCGTTGATCTGCATCGGCCGGAACGGGGTGAGCCGGTCGAGTCCGTCGCTTTCCTGGCCCATTGACGTCCAGGTGTCGGTGACGAGCACGTCGGCCCCGTCGACCGCCGCGTGTGGATCGGCGAGCACGGTGGCACCTCCACCCGTCTGCGCGGCCCGGTGTTTCGCCGCGATCAGCACCTCGGGCATCGGCTGGAATCCCTCCGGAGCGGCGATCCGGACGTGCAGCCCAGCGGTGGTGCCCCCGAGGAGCAGTGAGTGCGCCATGTTGTTCGCCCCGTCGCCCAGGTAGGCGAGCGTGAGCCCGGCCAGCTGACCGTGCCGCTCCCGGATTGTCTGCAGGTCGGCGAGCACCTGGCAGGGGTGGAACTCATCGGTGAGCGCGTTGACCACCGGCACTCGCGAGACACTAGCCATCGCTTCGATGCGGCATTGCGCGTGGGTTCGCCAGACCACGGCGTCGGCGTATCGGGACAGCACCCGCGAGGTGTCCTCGACGGTCTCCTCGCGACCCAGCTGCATCGTCCGGGCGTCGATGATCACCGGGTGACCGCCGAGTTGGGCGATGCCGATCTCGAATGACAGCCGGGTCCGCGTCGAGCTCTTCTCGAAGATCACCGCGACGGATCGCGGGCCGGCCAGCGGGCTGCTACCGAACGGGTCTGCCTTGAACTCATCGGCCAGGTCGAGGACCTCCCGCTGCTCGGCCGGCGTGAGATCGTCATCGCGCAGGAAATGTCTCGGCATCGTGACTACACCCCGTCCAGGATGGCAGGCAGCGCGCTCAGAAACTCTCGCGCCTGCGCCTCGGTGAGCACCAGCGGTGGGGCGAGTCGGACCCGGTCGGGCACTGGAGGGTTGACCAGGAAGCCGGCGTCTCGTGCTGCGCTGGCGACCTGGGCGGAGACCGGCCGGGTCAGCCCGATCCCGATGAGCAGACCGGCCACGCTGACCGAGCTGACGAGTGGGTGGTGCAGCGCCGTCACCCCAGTGGCGATCTCCTTGCCGAGCCGCGCGACGTGGTCGAGCAACCCGTCGTCGGCGATCGTCCGGAGCACAGCCAGCGCGGCCGCGCAGCAGACCGGGTTGCCGCCCAGCGTGCTGCCGTGCTGACCGGGCTGCAACAGGTGCGCGGCGGGTCCGATGCCGACGCACGCGCCGATCGGAAGGCCGCCGCCGAGCCCCTTGGCGAGCGTGACCACGTCGGGGGCCACGCCGCAGGACTGGTGAGCGAACCAGGCGCCGGTCCGGCCGATGCCGGTCTGGACCTCATCCAGCACCAGCAGCGCCCCGTGCGCCGCAGTGATCTCCCTGGCGGCCTGCAGGTAGCCCGCCGGGGGGACGATCACGCCGTTCTCGCCTTGCACCGGCTCCAGGAACACCGCAGCCGTGTCTCCGTCGACGACCGACTTCAGGGCAGCGGGGTCCCCGTAGGGCACGAAGACCACACCGGGCGGCATCGGCTCGAAGGGATCCCGCTTGGCGGGCTGCCCGGTGAGGGCGAGCGCCCCCATGGTTCGGCCATGAAAGCCGCCATGCGTGGCGACCATAGTGGGTCGCCCGGTGCGCCGGGCGATCTTGAATGCGATCTCGTTGGCCTCCGCGCCGGAGTTGCAGAACAGCACTCGTCCCGATCCGGTGGCACCCAGCAGGTCGAGCAGGGTCTCGGCCAGCGTGATCGCAGGTTCGGTGAGGTACAGGTTGGAGACCTGCCCGAGGGTGTTGATCTGCTCGGTGACGGCACGCACCACGGCCGGGTGGGCGTGGCCCAGCGCGTTCACCGCGACGCCACCAACCAGATCCAGGTAGCGCCGGCCGTCGATATCCCACACTTCGGCACCGGCGCCACGGGCCAACGCCAGCGGCGGTGTGCCGTAGTTGGCCATCATCGCCGCCTGCCACCGCCGCTGCAAGTCCACAGTAGGCATCAGGCCTCCTCTTGTGCGGGCAGGACCATCGTCCCCACCCCCTCGGTGGTGAACACCTCGAGCAGCACCGAATGCGCCACCCGGCCGTCGATCACATGGGCCCGTGGTACTCCACCCCGGACGGCACGCAGGCAGGCCTCCATCTTCGGCACCATCCCGGCGGCCAGTTCCGGGAGCAGCTCCGCCAGCCGGTCTGCCCTTATCTGGGACAGCAGGCTGCTCCGGTCCGGCCAGTCGGTGTAGAGGCCCTCGACATCGGTGAGCACGACCAGCTTTGCGGCGCCCAACGCGACCGCCAGCGCCGCCGCGGCGGTGTCGGCGTTGATGTTGTGCACCACACCGTCAGCGTCCGGAGCCAATCCGGAGACCACCGGTATACGCCCGGCGTTGACGATATCGAGCACCGCGTCGGGGTTCACCGCAACCACGTCGCCCACCAGCCCCACATCGACCTGCTCACCGTCCACGGTGGCGGTGCGCCGGGCAGCGGTGAACAGGTGCGCGTCCTCACCGGAGATACCGACGGCGAACGGACCGTGCGCGTTGATCAGCCCGACGAGCTCCCGGCCCACCTGGCCGAACAGCACCATACGCACCACGTCGAGCGTCTCCGGCGTGGTGACCCGCAGGCCGCCGCGGAACTCCCCCGCGATGCCCAGCCGCTCGAACATGGCGTTGATCTGGGGGCCGCCGCCGTGCACGACGACCGGCCGCAGCCCGGCCAGCCGCAGGAACACCATGTCCTGGGCGAACGCGCACTTCAGCTCGTCGTCCAGCATCGCGTTGCCACCGTATTTGATCACTACCGTGGTCCCGTGGAAACGCTGCAACCAGGGCAGCGCTTCGGCGAGCACCGCAGCCTTCTGCGCAGGCGTGTCGATCTGGACAGTCACAATGCCGCCTCCGCGGGACCGAGTGCGTCGGCGGTCGTCATGACGAGTACGCGCTGTTCTCGTCGACGTACGCGTGCGAGAGGTCGGTGGTGAGCACAGTGGCCTGGCCCGCGCCGAGATGCAGGTCGACCTCCACGGTGATCTCCCGGCCGGACAGGTCCGCTTTGGATCGATTCGCTGCCACCGCGCCGCCCTGGCAGAGCAGCACTCCGTTGATCTGGATATCCAGCGTGTCAGCCCGCACAGTGGCTGCCGAGGCCCCTACCGCGGCGGCGATCCGGCCCCAGTTTGGGTCGGACCCGAAGAAAGCGGTCTTGACCAGGCTGTCCCGGGCGACCGCGCGGGCCGCCGCGAGCGCCTCGGCATCGTCGGCCGCCCCCCGGACGGTGATGGCGATCTCTTTGGTGACGCCCTCGGCGTCGGCCTGCAAACTCTTGACCAGTTCGTGGCACACCTGCGCCACCGCGGCGGCGAACTCGCCGGCCCCCGGCGTGACCCCCGATGCGCCGGAGGCCAGCAGCAGCGCGGTGTCGTTGGTCGAGCAGGTGCCGTCGATGTCCAGGCGCTCGAAAGTCTCGGTCGTGGCATCGCGCAATGCGGCATCCAGAGTGGACTCGTCGATGGCGGCGTCGGTGGTCAGTACGCAGAGCATGGTGGCCAGGCTGGGCGCGACCATGCCGGCTCCCTTGGCGAACCCGCCCACCGTCCAGCCTGCGCCGGTGACCGCGGCCTGCTTGGGCACGGTGTCGGTGGTGAGCACAGCGGTGGCGGCGGCCAGACCGGCCGCCGGGGTGGCCGACAGGGCTGCGGCGGCAGTGTCGATGCCGGAGCGCAACGCGTCTAGGGGCAGCCGCTCGCCGATCAGTCCGGTGGAGCACACGGCGACCTCGACTGCGCCGCAGCCCAGCACCGTGGCGACCCGTTCGGCGGTGGCGTGGGTGTCCTGGAACCCGCCAGGACCGGTGCAGGCGTTGGCTCCGCCGGAATTCAGTACGACAGCGCGCAGCCGCCGCCCGGTGAGCACCTGCGCCGACCACAGCACCGGGGCCGCCTTCACCTGGTTGCGGGTGAACACCCCCGCGGCTGTCGTGCCGGGTCCGTCGTTGACCACCAGGGCCAGGTCCAGACCACCACTGACCTTGATGCCAGCGGCGACTCCGGCCGCCCGGAACCCGCCGGCTGCGGTAACGCTCATCGCGGTGCCCTCCCTGTCGGTGCGTCTTAGGGTGCGATGCCCCAGGCTGGTAGACCGGTGGTTTCGGGTAGCCCCAGCGCCAGGTTGAGGCACTGCACGGCGGCTCCCGCGGTGCCCTTGGTGAGGTTGTCGACCGCGCCCACAACGACCAGCCGGCCCGCGTCGACGTCCACCGCCACCTGCAACTGCACGGAGTTGGAACCGTGCACGGCTGCGGTGGCCGGCCAGCGGCCTGCTGGCAGCAGGTGCACGAACGGCTCCGCGGAATATGCGGTGTGGTACGTATTTCGGACGGTCTCGTCCTCGATACCTGGGCTTAGTGCTGCGGTGCAGCTGGCCAGGATGCCGCGGGGCATCGGCGCCAGCACCGGTGTGAACGACACGGCGACCGCCTGGTCCGCTACCCCGGTGAGGTTCTGGATGATCTCCGGGGTGTGCCGGTGCGCGCCGGCCATCCCGTACACACTGGCCGAGCCCATCACTTCCGAGGCCAGCAGGTGCGGTTTGAGGGAGCGCCCGGCGCCCGACGTGCCGGATACCGCGGTCACCACGACGTCGGGTGCGATCAGGCCGGCCGCGAGCGCCGGAGCGAGCGCGAGGCTGACCACCGTCGGGTAGCAGCCGGGTACCGCGATGCGGCGGGCTCCGCGCAGCTTCTCCCGCGCTCCCGGCAGCTCTGGCAACCCGTAGGGCCAGGTCCCGGGGTGGTCGCCGCCGTACCAGCGCAGCCAGGCTGCGGGGTCCGCGAGGCGATGGTCGGCACCGCAGTCGATCACCACCGTGTCCTCGGGCAGTTCTGCTGCCAGTGCTGCGGAGTGGCCGTGCGGCAGGGCGAGGAACACCGCGTCATGTCCCGCCAGCCGCTGCGCTGTGGTGCCGGATAAGGCGCGCTCAGCGAGCGGGACGAGATTCGGGTGATGCTCACCCAGCGTGCTTCCGGCGTTGCCGCCGGCCGTCAGCTCGCCGATCTCGATCTGCGGGTGGCCGAGCATCAGCCGAAGCAGCTCACCCCCCGCGTACCCGCTAGCCCCCGCCACCGCCACCCTGAACGACACCTGGATGATTATGCACTGTAGTGCAATATAATTCAACGCCTGGTCGACGCCGGCTCGATGCCACCCAGCGAGCAGGACGAGCGCGGCGCGGCGCAGGCGAGTGATCATCGTTTGTGTGCCTCTAGCGACATCGTGTGTCGCTCTACGCACACATTCGATGATCACGTCGCGTTCTGGATGCAGAACGCGTTTAGTCGAGCTGATTTTGGCGCGTTCTGCATCCAGAACGCGGTGTCAGGAGCGCAGGGTGGCGTGGTGGGTTTCGACCGCGGCGGCGACGGCTGCGTCGCGGGCGGCGGTGGCTTCGGCGACGGTGAGGGTGCGGCCGGGGGCTCGGAAGCGCAGCGCGAAGGCCAGCGACCGCTTGCCCGCGGGGACCTGGTCGCCGGTGTAGACGTCGAACAGGCGCACGTCCTCCAGCAGCTCGCCGGCACCACGACGCAGCGTGGCGGTCAGCTCCGCGGCAGGGACGGTGGCGTCCACCACCAACGCGACGTCTTGCAGTACCGGCGGGTAGGGCGACACCACGGGCGCGGGGCGCCGGTCGGTCAGCGGCAACGCGTCAAGATCCAGCTCCATCGCACAGGTCTGCGGCGGCAGACCCAGCGCTTCGACGACCGCGGGGTGTAGCTCGCCGGCGTGCCCCACCGGGTGACCGTCCACCTGCAGCTGAGCGCATCGGCCGGGATGCCACGGCGCCGTCGCGACGGCTCGCACGTCAAGCTCGACGCCGGCGGCGCGGCCGACCAGTCGCGCCGCCTGCACCGCGTCGGCCCAGGTTGCCGCCCGGCCAGGACCCCACCAGCCGGGGGGTTCCCATTGCCCGGCGTACACGGCGCCGACGTGCAGCGGTTGCGCGGGTAGCGCACCGATCAGCGCCGCGACCTCGATATCGCTGGGTCGGCCGAGCACCCCGGGGTCCGGCATCGCAGCGGTCTCGGCGGCTGGCTGCACGACCGGGGCCATCCCGTACAGCGCCACGTCGCGCCGGCCACGGGCGACGTTGCGGACCAGTGCCTCGAGCAGGCCGGGCAGCAGCGTGGTGGCCAGCTGGTCGCGGTCGGACTCCAATGGATTGAGCAGCACTGCGGTGCGCCGCCGTGGATCATCCTCGGTCAGGCCGAAGGCATCCCAGGTGCCGGCCGAGACGAATGGGCTGGGCAGCACTTCCACGTACCCGGCGCCGGCCAACGTTCGGGAGATTGTCCGCCGGCGGCGCTGCGCTGCGGTGAGCCCGCGTCCGGGCGGTGCCGGCGGGAGTTCCGAGGGGATGGTGTCGTAGCCCTCCAGCCGCAGCACCTCCTCGACGAGGTCAGCGGGCTGGGCCAGGTCCGGCCGCCAGGACGGGGGGGCGACGGTCACTGTGGTGGTGCCGTTGGCGCCGCCCACCTGCACCGCGCAGCCGATCTGGGACAGCCGGCGGACCGTCGCGCCGCGCTCGTAGGTTCTTCCAGCTACCCGGTCCGGCAGGTCGATCGGCATCACCACCGGTAGCCGCTCTGGCGGCGTGCCCACGTCGGTGCGGCCCGGCAGGATCTCCCCGCCGCCGTAGCGGATCAGCAGTGTCGCGGCGAGCTCGGCGGCGATCGGTGGCAAGGCAGGATCCACCCCGCGCTCGAAGCGCCGAGCCGCCTCGCTGGGCAGCTTGTGTCGCCGGGCCGCGCGGGCCACCGAGGCTGGATCCCAGGTCGCGGCCTCCAGCAGCAGGCGGGTGGTCTGCGGGCCGATCTCGGTGCTCTCGCCGCCCATCACCGCTGCCAGCGACACCGGTCCGGCACTGTCACAGATCACCATGTCGTCGGGGTCCAGCTCCCGGCAGACACCGTCGAGCGTGGTGAGCTTCTCCCCTTCGGTGGCCCGGCGAACGACCAGGTCGCCGTCGAGTTTCGTGGCGTCGAAGGCGTGCATCGGCTGCCCGAGCTCGAGCATCACGTAGTTGGTGACGTCCACGGCCAGCGAGATCGGCCGCATCCCGGCCAGCTGCAACCGCCGGCGCATCCACCACGGCGACCCAACGGTCGGGTCGACCCCCGACACCTGGCGGACCAGGAACCGGTGGCAGCCCTGCTCATCCTCAATGCGCACCGACCGGCTGCCACCGTCAACCTGCGGCACGTCGCGAAAGCCAGGATCGACGTAGTCAACGTCGAACGCGATGGCCAGTTCCCGAGCCAGCCCCCGCGCCGACAAGCAGTAGCCGCGATCGGGAGTGATCGCCAGCTCGATCACCGCGTCATCGAGGCCCAGCACCTCGCCGGCGTCGTCCCCGGGTGCTGCGGAATCGGCGGTCAGCACGATGATCCCGGTGTGGTCGTCGCCGAGCCGCAGCTCGGCGGCCGAACAGATCATCCCGTCGGAGGTCCGGCCGTAGGCGGTCCGCGCCGCGATCGCGATATCCCCTGGTAGCACCGTGCCCGGCCGCGCCAGCACGACCAGATCTCCGGTGACGAAGTTGGTGGCGCCACAGACGACCCCACGCTGCGCCGGCTCACCGTCGTCGAGCAGGCAGTACCGGATTGGCTTGGCGAAGCCGGTCAGCTCCTCGATCTCCAGTACGCGGGCCACCACGAGCGGTCCGCTGACCGGGCCGAGGTGGTGCACGTCCTCGACTTCGAGACCGGCCCGCACGAAGGCGTCGGCGACCTCCGCCACGGTGGGGGCGTCGTTACCCGCGGGAAGCGCTACATGATCGCGTAGCCAGGAGACGGGGATGCGCATCGGGTCAGGCCTCCGTTCCGAACGCGCAGGTGAACCGGACATCGCCCTCGACCATGTCGCGCATGTCGGCGATGCCGTTGCGGAACATCAGGGTGCGCTCGATGCCCATGCCGAAGGCGAATCCCGAGTACACGTCAGGATCGACCCCGCAGGCACGCAGCACGTTCGGGTTGACCATGCCGCAGCCACCCCACTCGACCCAACCCGGGCCGCCCTTCTTCTCCGGGAACCACACGTCGGGTTCGGCGGACGGTTCGGTGAACGGGAAGAACGAGGGCCGCAACCGGATCCGCGAGGTGTCGCCGAACATTGCGCGCGCGAACGCGTCCAAAGTGCCCTTCAGATGCGCCATGGTGAGGCCCTTGTCCACCGCGAGACCTTCCATCTGGTGGAAGACCGGGGTGTGGGTGGCGTCCAGCGCATCGGTGCGGAAGGTCCGTCCCGGGCACACCACGTACACCGGAAGCTCCCGCTCCAGCAGGGCCCGTATCTGCACCGGGGAGGTGTGCGTGCGCAGGACCATGCCGGATCCCTCGGGTGCGACGTAGAAGCTGTCCTGCATGGTGCGGGCCGGGTGGTCCTTGGGGAAGTTGAGCGCGTCGAAGTTGAACCACTCGGCCTCGAGTTCCGGGCCCTCGGCGACTTCGTAGCCCATGGCGACGAATACGTCGGCGATGCGCTCGCAGAGCGCGGTGATCGGGTGCCGGGCGCCAACGGGGACGCGATCCCACGGCAAGGTGACGTCGACGGCCTCTTCCCGCAGCGTCCTGGAGTCCCGCTCGACGTGCAGCGCGGCCCGGCGCTGGTCGAAGGCCGATTGCATGGCCGTGCGGCTGTGGTTGAGGCGCTTGCCCGCCTCAGCGCGGGCCTTGGGTGGCAGTGCACCGATCTCGCGCCGGGCGGTGAGCAGCGGCGAACGGTCGCCGAGGTGCGCGGGTTTGACCGCGGCGAGTTCCTCCAGGTCACGGGCCTGGGCGAAGGCCTTCTCGGCGTCCTCGACAGCCTGCGCCAGCGCTTCGGGCGTCAGCGCGGCGACCTGCTTGGGGTCGTAGGCCTCGTTGGATCCAGACATAGGGTGCGAACTCCTGGGCTTGCGGCGGGTCGCGACGTCGGGCGCCTGCAGTGCCGGTATGCGGTCAGTTCTGGTCCGATCTTAGGTGATCAGCCGGGTCAGCCCGCCGACGGTGCGCCCGCGCGCTGGCGTACAGGCAGACCGCCGCAGCGGCGGCGAGGTTAAGGCTCTCGGCGCGCCCGTGCAGGGGGACAGCGACGGCCTGGTCAGCGGCGGCGAGTAGCTCGCGGTCCAGCCCGTGCGCCTCGTTGCCGAACAACCACGCGGTGGGCGCCGCCAGGGTTCCGGCGTCGACCACCTCGTCGAGGTCGCGGCCAGTGCCGGCATCGGCGGCCAGCACCTGCAGCCCGGCCTGCCGGCATGCCGCGATGGCCTGCAGCGGATCGGGTTCCACTCCCAGTGCGAGGTGGAACACGCTGCCGGTGGAGGCCCGCACGCATTTGCCGTTGTGCAGGTCGACTGCGTCGCCGGCGAAGACCACTGCCGCGGCCCCGGCGGCGTCGGCCACCCGGATGACCGTGCCCGCATTGCCCGGGTCCGCGACAGCCGCCAGTACCGCTGCCAGCCGGGCGCCGCGCAGCGCGTCGGCCGCAGACTGCCCGAGCGTGGCGCAGACTGCCACGATGCCCTGCGGGGTCGTGGTCTCGGAGAGGCCGGCGGCGGCCCGCTCGGTGATCAAGGATACCCGTGCACCGGGTGCCGCACGCAGCTCAGGATGCCGGTTAGCGGCGCTCTCGGTGAGGAACAGCTCCAGCACCGATCCGTACCGCAACGCCTCCCGCACGGCTTGGGAGCCCTCGACGAGGAACCGCCCGGCGCGCTCCCGATCCCGCCGCCGGAGCAGCCCCCGCGCGGCGGCCACCCGCGGGGTCCGTTCGGTGAACGGAGCGTCCGGCTGGGCCAGCGGGTTCACGTTATAGCCGGCCGCTGCGCTCAGGCGGCGTCGCCGTCCTGAGACGACGGAGCGCTTGCCCCCCGGCTACTCGGCAGGTGGGCCCTGGCGACCTTGACCAACGCGGCGAACGCGGTGGCGTCGGAGACGGCGAGCTCGGCGAGGTTCTTGCGGTCCACCTCGACTTCGGCGATGCGCAGGCCCTGGATGAGCCGGTTGTAGGTCATCCCGTTCTGCCGCGCGGCGGCGTTGATCCGGGTGATCCAGAGCTGCCGGAAGTCACCTTTGCGGGCTCGCCGATCGCGGTAGGCGTACTGCATCGAGTGGAGGATCTGTTCCTTGGCCTTGCGGTACAGCCGGGAACGCTGGCCACGGTAGCCGCTGGCGGCCTCCAGAGTTGTGCGGCGCTTCTTTTGGGCATTGACCGCTCGCTTGACGCGTGCCACTGGTTCGTCCTGTCGGTCTCGGGGGCGGGCTAGTCGCCCAGGGTCAGGGTGGGGTCAGCAGTGGCGGTCAGAGACCGAGCAGCCTGCGGATCCGCTTGGCGTCCTGCTTGGCCACCTGGACTACACCGTCCAGCCGGCGGGTGACCCTGGAGGACTTCTTCTCCAGCAGGTGGCGCTTGCCGGCGTGCTGGCGCAGCAACTTGCCGGTCGCGGAGACCTTCACACGCTTGGCGGTGCCCCGGTGGGTCTTGTTCTTCGGCATGTCCGTCCTCGTCCTGCCACCTGAGGTGGGGCGGCGATAAATGCGATAGCCCCAGACGGGCTACCCGGTGTCGTGCGGTGTCGCTACACAGGCCGTTACTCCGCTGGTTGCTCCACCGGCTCGGTCGAACTCCGATCGTCTTTGACAACCTTGGGCTTATTACGGTGCGGAGCCAGCACCATCGTCATATTCCGGCCGTCCTGCTTGGCGGTGGTCTCCACGAAACCGAGCTCCGCGACGTCGTTGGACAGCCGCTGCAACAGCCGAAACCCCAGCTCCGGCCGGGACTGCTCGCGGCCCCGGAACATGATGGTGACCTTCACTTTGTGCCCCGCGTCGAGGAACCGCACAACGTGTCGCTTCTTCGTCTCGTAATCGTGGGCGTCGATCTTGGGGCGGAGCTTTTGTTCTTTGATGACCGTCATCTGCTGGTTGCGGCGGGACTCACGGGCCTTCTGCGCGGTCTCGTACTTGAACTTGCCGAAGTCCATGAGCTTGCAGACCGGTGGGCGGGCCTGCGCCGCAACCTCGACCAGGTCAAGGTCCGCTTCCTGAGCTAGTCGCAGCGCGTCCTCGATACGGACGATGCCGACCTGCTCGCCATTCGGACCAACTAACCTGACCTCAGGAACGCGGATACGATCATTGATGCGTGTCTCGACGGTGATGTGGCCTCCTCGGTCGTCATACCCACGGCGCGACCGAGCGGGCGGGCACGCTGCCCCCTGGCACATCCCGGACGCAACAAAGCCCCGCCGCCTCCTGGCGTGCGGGGCCCGCAAATCCGACCGATCAACGCCGTGGTGTGTTGGTCAACACACCACGGCAACGCCGGAATCCACCGGTGGATTCCGGCGACCGGACCCGGCCGCCTCACGGCGATTCGGGTGGGAGCGGGCTCCACTTGCCGCCTCCGCCGGAGCGGAAGCTGGTCGCACTGACAGGGTAACAGACGCTCCACCGTCACAGATAAGTCACAGGACTGTATGTGACATGCCAAGTGACCTGCTCACCGCCGTGGTGAGGTCCCGCTCGGCCAACAGGTTGTGACACCGGTGACGCCGCTGCGCCCGACGACGGACTTGTTCGGTGAGACCGTCAACATGTAGCGACGCGGGAACCGGTGCTTGCACCCGATGAGTCGGTACCGGCTCGAGATCACTCGGGATGCCCTGCGCGCCCTGGCAAAACTGGACAAACCGGTCCGCCACCGCGTGCAAGCCGCCATCGACGGGCTCAGCGAGCAGCCCCGGCCACCCGGTGTTCTCGCCTTGCAGGGCCTTCGGCGCGCATACCGCCTTCGGGTGGGCAACTACCGGGTGATCTACACGGTCGATGACAGCCGGCTGCTAGTCCTGGTGATCGACTTGGGTCATGGCCGCGAGATCTACCGTGGCCGGTGAGGCGTCCTCATCCTCAGCGGGCACGAGTTACCCCGTGGCGACGGTTGTCCGGCGACGCCGGGGCGGGGTTGCGGGTTGCATGTCCACGACGGTACGCAGGAACTGACCGGTGTAGCTGGTGTCGATGGCGGCGACCTGCTCGGGAGTGCCTTCGGCGATCACGGTGCCGCCGGCCGCACCGCCCTCGGGACCCATGTCGATCACCCAGTCCGACGATTTGACCACATCGAGGTTGTGCTCGATGACGATCACGGTGTTGCCCTTGTCGGCCAGCTCGTTGATGACGCCGAGCAGTTTGCGGATGTCCTCGAAGTGCAGGCCGGTGGTGGGCTCGTCGAGCACGTAGACGGTTCGACCGGTGGAGCGCTTCTGCAGCTCACTAGCCAGCTTGACGCGCTGAGCTTCCCCACCGGACAGCGTGGGCGCCGGCTGCCCGAGCCGGACGTAACCCAGCCCGACGTCCACCAGGGTCTTGAGGTGCCGGTGAATCGCCGAGATCGGCTCGAAGAACGTCGCCGCCTCCTCGATCGGCATATCGAGTACCTCAGCGATGGTCTTGCCCTTGTAGTGCACCTCGAGGGTCTCCCGGTTGTACCGCGCACCGCCGCAGACCTCGCAGGGCACATAGACGTCGGGGAGGAAGTTCATCTCGATCTTGATGGTGCCGTCGCCGGCGCACGCCTCACAGCGACCGCCCTTGACGTTGAAGGAGAACCGTCCGGGCTGGTAACCGCGGACCTTCGCCTCGGTGGTAGCGGCGAAGAGTTTGCGAATCCGGTCGAACACACCGGTATATGTCGCCGGGTTGGACCGCGGCGTTCGCCCGATCGGTGACTGATCAACCCTGACCAGCTTGTCGACGTCCTCCAGGCCGGTGACCCGGGTGTGCCGTCCGGGCACCTGACGGGCTCCGTTGAGCCGGTTCGCCAGCACGGTCGCGAGGATGTCGTTGACCAGCGTGGACTTGCCCGACCCGGACACCCCGGTGACCGCTACCAGGCAGCCGAGCGGGAAGGACACGTCGATGTCGCGCAGGTTGTGCTCGCGCGCCCCGACCACGGTCAGCCGTCGTGACCGGTCCACCCGGCGCCGGATCGCTGGAACCGGGATGCTCCGCCGGCCCGACAAGTAGGCGCCGGTGATCGAGGTGTCGTGCCGCTCCAGTTCGTGAAAGGGCCCGCTGTGCACGACCTGACCGCCGTGCTCCCCCGCGCCGGGGCCGATGTCGACCACCCAGTCCGACGCCCGGATGGTGTCCTCATCGTGCTCGACCACGATCAGCGTGTTGCCCAGATCGCGCAACCGGGTGAGGGTGGCCAGCAATCGGTGGTTGTCGCGCTGGTGCAGGCCGATCGACGGCTCGTCCAGGACGTAGAGCACCCCGACCAACCCGGAGCCGATCTGGGTGGCCAGCCGGATCCGTTGCGCCTCACCACCGGATAGCGTGGCCGAGGCGCGGTCCAGGGACAGGTAGTCCAGTCCGACGTCGAGCAGGAAGTGCAGCCGGGCCTGGATCTCCTTGAGCACCGCACCGGCGATCATCGCTTGCCTGGTGTCCAGCGCAAGACCGTCGAGGAACGCCGTGGCGTCGCGAACCGACAGGGCGGACACGTCGGCGATCGATTTCTTGCCCTCCGTGGTGTGCGACAGGGTCACCGCGAGGATCTCCGGCTTGAGCCGGGTGCCACGGCAGGCTGGGCAAGGCACCTCACGCATGTAACCGTCGTACTTCTCCCGCATGTACTCCGACTCGGTCTGGTTCATCCGGCGCTCGAGGAACGGCAGGACACCCTCGAACGCGGCGTAGTAGGAACGCTCGCGGCCGTAGCGGTTGCGGTAACGGACATGCACCTGCACGTCGGAGCCGTGCAACACGGCCTTCTGCGCGCTGGCCGGCAGCCGCCGCCACGGCATGTCCATCCGGAAACCGACGGTCTCGGCCAGCGCCTCCAGCAGCCGCTGGAAGTACTCGGCGGTCTGCCCGGTGGACCACGGCGCGATCGCCCCCTGCGCGAGCGACAATTCCTCATCGGGCACCACCAACTCGGGGTCGACTTCCTTGCGCACCCCGATCCCGGTGCACTCCGGACACGCGCCATAGGGCGAGTTGAACGAAAACGAGCGCGGCTCAAGGTCGTCGACGCCGATGGGGTGACCGTTCGGGCAGGCCATCCGCTCAGAGAAGCGGCGCTGCCGGTGCGGATCGCGCTCGTCGCGGTCGACGAAATCGAGCACGACCAGGCCGTCGGCCAGCCGCAAGGCGGTCTCTACCGAGTCGGTGAGCCGCTGTTTGGCACTGTCCTTGACCGACAGCCGGTCGACCACCACGGAGATGTCGTGTTTGTCCTGCTTCTTGAGCTTGGGCGGGTCGGTCAGCTGATGCACGGTGCCGTCGACGAGCACCCGGGAGTAGCCCTGGGACTGCAACTCGGCGAACAGGTCGACGAACTCGCCCTTGCGGGTCCGCACCACGGGCGCCAGGACCTGGAACCGGGTGCCGGGGTCCAGGGCGAGTACCTGGTCGACGATCTGCTGCGGGGTCTGCCTGGAGATCGGTTCACCACACTGCGGGCAATGCGGCTCCCCGGCGCGGGCATAGAGCAGCCGCAGGTAGTCGTGCACTTCGGTGATCGTGCCGACAGTGGAGCGGGGGTTGCGGCTGGTGGACTTCTGATCGATCGACACCGCCGGGGACAGACCCTCGATGAAGTCGACGTCGGGCTTGTCCATCTGGCCTAGGAACTGGCGGGCGTAGGCCGACAGCGACTCGACGTACCGGCGCTGGCCCTCCGCGAAGATGGTGTCGAAGGCGAGGCTGGACTTGCCGGAACCGGACAGCCCGGTGAACACGATGAGGCTGTCGCGGGGCAGGTCGAGATCGACGTTGCGCAGGTTGTGCTCCCGCGCACCGCGCACCACAAGTCGATCAGCCACACGGCTCCCTTCGGATCCGGCCTGTCGAGGAACCCGACGGCCCCATCCATGCTATGCGGAGGCACCGACAGTCGCGGACTCAGCAGTCCCCAACTTGCGACTGCCACCGGGCCGGGTGAGCGGCCGCTGGAATCTGTCGCGGGCGAACCCAGGCGCGCTACGGTCGGTCACTGTGGACGTCCTTGAGAACTATGACGGCGCGGTCGAGCCGGGCGGGCTGGCGCAGCGGCGGACGCTGGACGAACTGACCGTCACCAAGATCTCCGTGGGGCCGATGGACAACAACGCGTACCTGCTGGTCTGTAGATCGACCGGCGAGGCGTTGCTGATCGACGCGGCCAACGATGCCGAACGCCTGATGGACCTGCTAGGCCATGGCCCGGACCGGCCTGACCTGCGCACCATTGTCACCACTCACCGGCACGGCGACCACTGGCAGGCCCTCGGTGCGGTCGCCGGCGCCACCGGAGCGCAGACGGTCGCCCATCCGGTCGACGCCCCAGAGTTGCCGGTGCCGCCAGACCGCCTGGTCGGCCACGGCGACGCCGTGGCCGTCGGCCAGGTAGCACTGGAGGTGATCCACCTTCGCGGCCACACCGCGGGCTCAATCGCCCTGCTGCACCGGGACGCCGACGGCGCCACGCACCTGTTCACCGGTGATTCGCTATTCCCCGGCGGTCCGGGACGGACAACGTCACCGAAAGACTTCACTAGCCTGATGGATGACCTGGAGTCGCGAGTGTTCGACCAACTCCCCGACGAGACCTGGTTCTACCCCGGCCACGGTAAGGACTCCACACTCGGCGCCGAGCGCACCCACCTCGCCGAGTGGCGCGCCAGGGGCTGGTGACACCGGCAGATTTCGAGAAACCACGAACTCGCTCGCTGCCTTATTCACCCAGCTCGCTAATGCTCGACCTTGCGACAAGCAGAACACACCTGCTGCGGGTCAGGTTCGCGTGCACCTTGCCGCTGGGGAGCAACTCCCCGCGGTGAGTGTCCCGGTCACCCATCGACCGCAGATACCAGATCACCCCAGCCACTCCGTCAGCACATCGCGCAGTGCCCTGGCACCGTCTTCGTCCAGCTCGGTCACGCAGGAACCTGTCGCGTGCGGGTCGAGGACGATCGTCCCGTCGCGTCGGCTCACTCGAATGTTGGTGAAACCCGGAGTGTCGCCGTGCATCGTGCAGGTGGCGGGGACCACGCGCTGCATGCGCATCGTTGGGGTGCTGTCGTTGCGGCCATGATCGTTGTTCACGGGCCCACCGTCGCGCCAAAGCGGAACAGATGCCACCCTCTCAGTGTCGGCATGACTGAGGCGACACCCAGCAGACGACGCGAGGCGACAGATGGACAGCCGCGAGCGAGGGCAGTTCGCAGCGGAGCTGCGGCGCCTACGCGACCATGCCGGGCTCTCCCTTGGTGAGGTCGCCGGTCGGGCACACGTCAACCGAGGCTACGTCGGGCACATCGAGCACGGCCAGCGCTGGCCGTCCCGTTCGGTTGCTAAGGCGCTGGATGATGCACTCGACGCCCGCGGCGCACTGCTGGCCGTCTGGACTGTCGGAGACTCTGCGGCCCCACCGATCATGGTCGAGACCGGATCGGACGACGACACACTCTCGCTACCCCTCGTCGGATGGACCACAGCAGACGGCGAAGCGTTGGCCGAGCAGCTCACCATCGACGGTGACCGTGCGCTCACCCGGAGCGCCGCGCGACGGCTGGTGCATGAATGGCTGGTGACCGAGACACCGCAGACCGTGGAGATCGCAGCCGGGCGCCGGATCGGCATGGGCATGGTCGACACAGTCAGCCGCCGCGTGGCCCGGCTCCGCCGGGTCGACGACTTCATCGCCGGACGCGAGCTACAACCGCTGGTCGAGCGGGAGGTACGCGCCACCGCCCGACTGCTGCGTGAGGCCGCCTACACCGACCAGGTCGGCCGGGCCCTGCTCGGCGCTGTCGCCGAGTTGTGCCAGCTGGCCGGGTGGGTGACCGTAGACGCGGGGGCGCCGGAGCGAGCGGCCCGCCACCTTGCCCTGGGAGTGCACGCCGCGCACGCCGCCGGGGACCGGTCCACCGCGGCCAACCTGGTGTCGACACTCGCGTACCAGGTGGCGAATCGCGACGACCCGCACGAAGCCGTCCTGCTGGCACGCAGCGCTGCTGCCGGTGCCCGAGGGCACGCCAGCGCCACCACCCGGGCGCTGCTCGGAGAGCGGGTCGCCTGGGCGCACGCGCGGGCCGGTGAGATCCGGCACGCCGAGCGGGCACTGTCTGCCGTGGACACCGAGTACGACCGGTCCTGTCCGGCTGACGACCCGGAGTGGGTGTATTGGCTTGACTCCGACGAGATTGCAGTCATGGCGGGCCGCTGCTACGTCGAGCTGAAGCAGCCCGCCCGGGCGATCCCGCTGCTCACTGAGGTACTGGCACGCTATGACGAGCGCCAGACACGCGAGTGCGCCCTGTACACGTCGTGGTTGGCTGAGGCGCACGTGCAAGCCGGGGACCTCGAACACGCCGCAGCGCTCGCCGGGCGCACGCTGGAGCTGTCCAGCTCCACAAGTTCGTCACGCGGCGACGATCGCGTGACGCTGCTCGCCCAGCGCCTCGCCCCGCACCGGGCGGTCAGCGCCGTGCGCACCTTCCTTGACCAGGAGGCAGAGCGGCGCACGGTGGGACTCACACCCTGAGCCCGGTCAGGAGCACAACCACCAGTTCACCGTGTTCGTCAATCTGCGGCATCAAACCGCGCAGGGCCGGCGGGCGGCACCTACGGGGCGCGCACAACGAGCGGCGCGCCTACCGCGTCGGCGAGTTGGCGCAGGTCCGTCGGATCGTCGGTCACGACTGGCGCCCCCAACCGTATCGCGGTGATCACGACCACCGCGTCGACGATGTCGGACGACTTTGCCCGACCACATGCGACGCCCGCTGCCCTCGCCGTCCGCTCGCCGGTCGCTGCGATGTCGCAACCGGCAAGTACCCGACTCAGCAACGCCTGGCCCGGGGAACCGCGCCAGACCTGCGCCAGCACAACGGCAGGCACGATCGGATCGATCTCGGCAGCGAGACTCTCCTGGTGCATCGCCAGGAACTCTCGACGCCCGCGTTCGGCAGCGATCAATGCGCCTGCGTCGTAGATGATGTTGGTCAAATCAGCCGGCCGCGGGGACGTCCAGCAAACCCAGCTCGCGCAACGTCCGGCGGGCTTGCTCTCGCTCCTCGCGGGTGAAAGCCCCGTGCTCTGCCTCGTATTCGTCCATCGCTCGCAACCCCGCATGCCGCCTGGCGATGCCGCCAACAGTCCGTTCCACCCATCCAGAAACGCTCATGCCGGCGTCCGAGGCTGCCTTACGCACAGCCGCGGCGGATTCCGCCGACAGCGACACCGACAACCGTTCCGCAACCATGACAGTGAACGTAGCACGACAGTATTACGGGCGCGGCGGCCCTGGTGTCCCGCTCACTCTGGGAGATTGCCCGGTTCCGGTGGCGTTTTCGTCACGGGTGACTCTTTCGTCATCGGTGGCTTTTTCGTCACGGGTGGTTCGGTCGTCGCCGGTGGCTTGGCGATGACAAGGTCGACCGTGCTGCCCGGGCGGACCGTGGCACCCGCCTTCGGGTCCGTGCGCAACACCGTCCCGGACGGCTGGTCGGACTCCTCCTCGGTAACCGACCCGACCTTCAACCCGGCTCTCACCAGCACGCGTTCAGCCGACGCCTTGTCGAAACCGACCACGTTGGGCATGGCAATCTCACGGGAGGACCGGGCCACAACAAGATCGACCGTGCTGCCCGGCCACACTGCGACACCCGCCCTCGGGTTCGTTCGCAACACCGTCCCGGACGGCCGGGTGGACTCCTCCTCGGTAACCGATCCGACCCTGAGCCTGTCCTGCGCCAGCACCTGACCCGCCCGGTACTGGTCGAAACCGACCACATCGGGTACCGACCGCAGCGCGGGGGGTGGAGGCGGCTCCGGGGCCGGGGCCGGCTCCACAACCGGGGGTGGCACGACAACCGGGGGTGGCACGACAACCGGAGCCGGCACCACAATCGGAGCCGGCAAGACAACGGGAGGCGGCACGATAGCGGGAGGGGGTTGCGGCGCCACGGGACCTTCGGAAGCCGCCGGGGACTGTTGAACCGGAGGCGTCTCCACGGAGCCGACCGGCGTCACGGCATGCGGTGCAACCGCGACCGTAAGGGTCACCCCGCCACCTTGGTCCAGCTTCTGCCCCACGGTCGGGTCAGTCCGCAGCACTGTCCCTACTGCCTGGGCGGCAACCTGGTCCTGGGTCGCGCGCACTTTCAGTCCCATGCCGGTGAGCAGCCCCTCGGCCTGCACCCGAGACATACCGACCAGGTTGGGAACTTCGACTTGCGGCTGCCGCGCTGCGACTATCCAGAGCAGGAGCACCACCACGAGGGTCACTACCAAACCGGCCCCGGCCAGCATGATCCCACCGGAGCCACGGTCCCACCGCGCACTCCACCAGGGCCGTTGCCGCCACTGTCCGGTGGCTTGCTGTCGCTCAGTCGCGGCTGCCCTGTCAACCATAGTCATGACTGTTCCCCCATTCACGATGTTTGTTAGATCGAAACTGGAGGCAGCTTTAACACGGTAGAAATCGACCATCACCCCAATGGCCGAACCTGGTCACGTCATCCGGCTGGGGTCCCGGCGACGACGCCCTCGTCATGCAATCGTCCGATCTCCGCACCGGACAGGCCGAGGACCCCGGCGAGTATCTCGTCGGTGTGCTGGCCGAGCTGCGGCGCCGGCGCCGCCGGTACCCGCTGCACGGCGGAGAAGTCGAGCGGCGAGCCGGGCATCAGGTAGGTCCCGATACCGGGCTGGTCGACCTCGGCGAACATCGGGTTGGCGGTGGAGCAGCGCGGATCGTTGCTGACCATCTCGGCGAAGGTCTGGTACTGGCCCCAGCACACATCGTGGGCGTCGAAGACCTCGCCGACCTCGGACAACGTGCGACTGTTGACCCATGGCTCGATGAGCGCGCCGATCACCTGGCGAGCGGCGAACCGGTCACCCTCCTTGCCCAGGTCGACCCCGAGCAGCGTCTCGACGTTCGCGCAGGCGTCACCGATCCCGACCGCGGCGACCAGGCTGCGCCACTGCCGCGGGGTCAAGCCGACCACCATGATCCGTTTGCCGTCCTTGGTCGCGAAGTCGCGGCCGAATGCGCCGTACAGGTCGTTGCCGTGTCTGGGCCGCTCGCTGTTGTTGATCTGTACCTCGGCGATGTTGCCGAGGTGGCCCGCCATGGCGAACGCCACATCGGCCAGTGCGAGCCGGACGAACTGGCCGGTGCCCCCGGTGCGCCGCTTGCGCTCAGCGGCCAGCAGCCCGGTTGCGGCCAGTGTGCCGGTGATCGCGTCCCAGGCCGGCAACAGGTGGTTGACCGGCATGGACAGCGTGCTGGGGCCGGTGGTCCAGGGGAAGCCGATGGCGGGGTTGACCGTGTAGTCGACCGCGGACGAGCCGTCCGGGTTGCCGACGATGTTGACCATGATCAGGTCGGATCGCTGGGAGGTGAGCTTGGCGAAGTCCAACCAGCCCACGGCCGGGAAATTCGTCAGGAACAGCCCCGCGTCGTCCCCCGGCGCGGTGATCAGGTCAGTGAGCAGCGCCTTGCCTTGCGGTAACCGCATGTCAACCGCAATCGAACGCTTACCCTTGTTCAGGCCCGCCCAGAACAGGCTCTTGCCGTCCGCGGTGACCGGCCAGCGGTTGGCGTCCAGGCCACCGCCGATCGGGTCGAACCGGATCACGTCCGCGCCGAGCTGGGCCAGGGTCATCCCGCCGAGCGGCGCCGCCACGAAGGCCGAGCCCTCCACCACCCGCATCCCCGTCAGGATCCCGGTCATCTCCACCTCGCTCATCGGGCGAGCGCGACGAATCGCCAGTCGAGTACCGGCTTCTGCGCCGCGGCCGGATCACCGGCGTCCTGCGCGGAGCAGCTGTGCACCACCGCCCGCAGATCGATCAGTTGGTAACCATCGCGCCGGTGGACGGCCTCAACGTGCAGTTCGGTGCGCAGCACATCGCCCTCGAACACCGGGCCGGTGTGGTCGCAGCTGCGCCAGGCCACGATCGTCACCAGGTCGGGCAGCGCCCGGGTGGCGTGGGCTCCGGCGATCGAGATGGTGTGCCCGCCGTAGACCAGGCGACGCCCGTAGGCCGACGCACCGGGGTCGGTGTGCGTGGCCGCGAGGTTGAGGGTGGCCCTGGCCAGCTCGGGGGCACCGGTCACGGTGTCCCGTACCTCGATGTCATAGACCGTGCCGGGTTCGGTCACGGTGGGCGCGAACGCGCCGAGCCGCCAGCCCCACGGCAGGTCGTCGACGGGATCGGCGTCGGCCGGGATGTCGTCGAAGCTGTCGGCCTGCCCGGTATCCGCCTCAGGATCGCGCAGCGGGATCATCGGGCAGCGCCAGAAGTCGAGCACGGGTTCCGCACGCTGGTTGTGGACCTGTACCCGCAGTACGGCGAGACCGGTCGCCGGGCGCCCGGGTTTCGGACGGTTCTGCCGCAGCGCGACGACCTCGGTTCGGGTACGCAGCGTGTCACCCAGATGCACCGGGCGGAGCAGTCGCAGGCCGCGGTAGAACAGGTTGCCGCGGACCCGCTGCGACGGCGCCGTAGTCTGCCCGATCGCCACATGGCAGACCAGCGTGGGATGGGCCAACGGCTCGGCCCGGCCGGTGACCGCCGCGGACAGCTCGTGGTCCAGTGGCAACCGGAGCCGGTCGCCGGACAGCGCCTGGTGCAGCGCGGCGTAGCCCGGGGTCAGAGTCAAGCCTGGGGCGTCGGCGAAGACCTGCCCATGGGTCAGCTCCTCGAAATACGGCCCGCCGACCCGCACCCGGTTATCCGCCATCGTCCCCCGACCCTACGGCGCGGCGCAGAGTGATGGTGGTCCAGACGCCTAGGTGCACGTGGTCGCCGTCGGCCAGCGCGACCTGCTGGTGGGCCGGGATCCGTTGGGAGCTGCCGTTGACATAGGTCCCATTCGTGGAGCCTTCGTCTATCACCGCCCAGGTGCCGTCGGGTTGGGCGAGCAGCCGGGCATGCTCGCGGGAAACTCCCGGGTCGGCCGGCGGTTCGCTCAGGTCGATCTCCGGGACGGTCCCTCGGGAGCCGCTGCGCCGGCCGATGCGGACCGACTCACCGCGCAGCGCGACGCGGCGGACAGGGCTCGGATCAGGGAAGGTGAACCGTTCGATGTCTGTACGGCTGCCCTCGAAGTAGTCCCGATCCGGCGCAATGACAGCGCACCACGACGGTGGCGCGGACGGTGCGGCGGCGGAGTAGCAGTGGCCACACCGCTCGCAGAACAGCCCGATCCGCGGCGCGCTACAGCGCGGGCACGACTCGGCGATATCGTTGGCCATCACGACACCACCCACTAACCGCGGCCCAGCAGCGTCGTTTTGGTCGACTCGATGTCCAGGCGCATCTCCTGCGGGGCGCTCATCCTGTTCAGCCGGAAGGTGCCGGTATCCGGATCGTAGATCTGGTCCAGCCGGGCCAGCATGTTGACGTCATGGACCTGCTCGGCGAGCTTGCGCGCCCGGCTGAGGCAGCCGATGGCCACCTCGGGATCTCCGCCATGGTGTGCCGCCAATCCGTCGTGGACCGCCTTGGCCAGCTCGGCTCGGCCGGTGACCTCGGCGACCTTGTCGTTGGCCACTGTGGATTGCGCGAGGTCATCGGTCCACAACGCCCGGACCCGCGCGCTGGAGAACTCCTCGGTGCTGCCGTCGGGCGAGGTGTGGACAAACGTCTGCCAAAACGGTTGCTCAGTGCCGTCGACGGCGGTGTGGACGAAGGTCACCCGGCAGGCGAGCTTCTCCTCTCCGACATCACCGGGCTCCAGCTCGACACACAGGTGGTAGTCGCGGCTCTCGGTACCCCACGACCCGGTCGGGTAGTCACCGGTCAGAGGACCCGAGTCGATCCGGCGAGCGCTGAGATCCACCAGCGTGGGCGCGGTCTGCTTGATGAACATGACGGTGGCACCGACGGGCGCCCACAGCCGCAGTCCGACGTCACCCACTGCTTTGCGCATCGAGCCGGCCATCGTTTCCCGGAAGTCGTCGGCCAGCCCGGCCGGCTCGACGACCAGGTCCACCGTGCCGTTCAGCACAGACGAGATCGTCCGCAGCTCGTCGACCGACCAGTCGGTGCCCACCCCCCGGCAGTCGCAGCTGAATGTGCCCTCGCAGTCGCGTAGCGCGGTCTGCAGCTGCTCAGGTGGTTCGTGCTCGTTGCGGCCATCGGTCAGCAGGATGGCGTGCCGGATCGCCTCCGGGTGCTGGCCCAACAGCTCGCCGGCCAACCGCAACCACGCTCCGATGGTGGTGCCCCCGGCGGGATCCAGGCGTCGTAGCGCGTCCTTGGCCTCGGCCCGGGTCCACGGATCGGCGAGAACCAGCCGCTGCTCGGCCGGCCAGAGCATCCGAGCCCCTACCGAGCCGGCGATCAGTGCGAACCACACCCCGTCGCGCAACTCGTCGATCGCGGCGCACGCGGCCTCCTTCGCTTTGACGATCTTCTCCGCTGGAAAGCCCATCGAGCCCGAACAGTCCAGGATGAGAACCTCGGCAGCCCCGACGGCCGGTGCGTTCGCCTTCATCCCCAGGTCTTGCCTGGTGTCGACGGTGATCACGGCGTGCACCTCCCGGGCGCCGTGAGCCAGATACAGGTTCTGGTGCACAGCACCACGAAACTCAGGTGTGCCGGTCACCGCAGTCCCTCCTCATGGGCCGGGCGGGTTGACGTGGGCTGACGTGGGCTGACGTGGGCTGCCTACCGGAAGCACGGCAACCGTGACGTTGTCGTGGCCGCCGGAATGCAAAGCGATCTCGACAAGCCGGCGCGCCGCGTCCAGCGGGGCTTCGAGCGCCTGCGCCGGGAGCGCCGCCGCGAGTTCGTCGACGGTGTCAAGGTAGTTCCACAAACCGTCGGTGCAGACCACCACCACACCCGGTCCGTCGGGTTCGATGGTGACGATATGGGGGTCGACCTGGCCGGCGTCCTCGCCCAGCCACGCGGTGATGGCGTGCGCGCGACGGTCGGCGGCCGCCTGGGCAGGGCTCAGCGTTCCGGCTGCAATGACCTGAGCCAGCCAGGAGTCGTCGTTGGTGAGCCGGGTCGGCACGGAGCCACCGTGCGTCGGCGCAGAGCCACCGTGCGTCTGCGGTATCCAGTACGCCCGGCTGTCTCCCACCCAGCCGACCGTGACCGCGTTATCACTGACGATGGCGGAGACGAACGTGCAGGCCGGAGCTCCGCGGCTAGCCCGGTCTGAGCCGGCCCAGCCTGAGTGAGCCGGGCCGCCGTCGGCAAGCTCGGCGACCGCACAACCCGCAGCGTGGATGGCCGCTCGCGTCGCGGCGGCCGGACAGCCTTCGGCACGCAAGGCTGTCACCAGCGACTCAGCGGCGACCTCGGCAGCGGTTTCGGACGCCTCGTCGGGGCGAGCCGACGACGACACACCATCGCAGACGATCGCCAGAACCGCACCACGCGCGGCCGACCTGGGAGCTGTGCGGAGACCGCCGACATCGCGCAGTGCTAGAGCGTCCTCGTTGCGGTGGTGGCGCCGGCCCCGGTCGCTGACGCCGGCTGCGACCCCGACGTCGACCTCGACGCGATCCCGCAGCCCATCGGCCACCCAGCCACCGCAGTTCTCGCAGTACCGGTCCCGGCCGCACACCGGCTCGGCGCACCGGCGGCAGAATCGGTGGAACATCTGCTCAGCTCCCGTTGACGGTGGCGATGAGGAAGCGGCGCAGCGCGCCGACCGTACCGGCCGGATCGCTATCGCCGGTGTAGGCAGCGAAGATCTGTTGCTGCATCTCCGCGCTGATCGTGGCCCAGTGCGTGGTAGCCGGCCGCGGCTTGGCCGTCGGCAACACCGTGGCCAACAGCGCCATCACCGGGTCAGCCGCCAAGTCGTGGTAGGCGACCTTGAGCGTCGGAGGCCGCGAGTACCGCTGGGCCAGCATGAGTTGCACCTCCGGAGAGGTCGAGGCGAACCGGACGAACTCCTTCGCGCCGGGGATATTGCGCGAGAATGGACTCACGGCGAGATTGTGACCCCCCAAGGCGGCGACCGGGCCATGACCACGGAATGTCGGCAGTGGCGCGATGCCCACTCTCCCGGCAACCCGGCTGTCCGGGTCTGAGCCGTTCAGCTGCTGGTAGGCATACGGCCACAAGCGCAGAAAAACGGCGTCACCAAGCTTAAAGGTATTGAGGGCCTCTTCGACGTCCATGGTGTCGAACCCGGGTGCGTACACTCCCTCGAGGAACGCGCTGCGCATGAATTCGACGGCTTGCAGTGCCTTGTCGAGCTGGAACAGCACCGACTGGCCATCCCGGTCAAAGACGTCACCGCCAAGGCCCCAGAGGTACTCCAGGTACTGGACCACCAACCCCTCGTACTGCTTGCCGTCGGCGACGAATGGCGCGATGCCGTTGCGCTCTCCGACCCGGCGGCCGACCTCGACCAGTTCCTCCCACGTCGCCGGCGGCTTGTCCACCAGGTCCGTCCGGTAATAAAGCACCCCAGCGTCGGTGACGTAGGGTACGGCCCACAGGGTGCCATTCCAGACCGCGGTCTGCAGGGGACCGGGCAGTGCGGCCTGCTCAATGTGTAAGCGCAAATCGTTCAGATCCACCAACCAGCCGCGCTGGGCGAACTCCGGGGTACAGGCCACGTCGAGATCGAAGATGTCGAAGTTCCTGAGGCTCGCGTTGAGCTCCAGTCCGAGAACCTGACGCTGCTGGTCGGCAGATGGTGGCAGTGTCTCCACCCGCACGGTCGGTCCATGCGGGTGCAACTGGTTCCACCGCTTCGCGATGTCCAGGGCTGGCCCCTGGTCAGCGGCAGCGATCCCGCCGGTGACCCAGACCAACCCTTCCCTGGACCCTGAACCAGCGGCCGATGCACAACCGGCGGTGATCAGCGCAGCCCCTGCGGCCAGCAGCGTGCGCCGGCTCACCATCGCGTCGGTGCTCATGTCCAGCTCCGGTTGCGACGCTCGTTGGCGTTGTCGACGAAGGCGATCCGCTCCGCTGCGGTGGGGGCCAACCGGGCGAGCGTGCGGTAGGCGGACTCCAGCCGGTCCCGCACGCCGCGTTCGTCGAGCCGGTGGCCGAGCAGGGTGGCCGGGATCGGTGTGGTTGCCCCAGCCGGCCAGGGTCGGTTCGTGCGCTCCCAGCCCAGAACGGTCTCGAGCACTTCCACGATCGCAATCTCGCGTCGCTGATCGTCGAGCTCGAGGGTATCCAGCTGCTCTGCGGCGGTGAAGAAATCGGCGATCGGTGGCTGCCCGGCGGTGTATCCACGCGACCGGGCCAGCACTGCGCACAGCCGGGCCGTGACGGCGTAGCGGGAGCTGTCCGGCACGGCCTCCAGGGCGGTGGCCGCGCCGGCGATGTCGCCGAGACCGAAGCGGACCCGGGCGAGGCCGAACGCGGCGCTCACGTACGACCGGTCGGTCTGCCACACAATGGCGTAGTGGCGGGTGGCAAGCTCGGCGTCCCCGTCGCGCGCCGCACACAGTGCCACCGCCAGCTTGGGCGCGGCCTCTCCAGGTAACGCATCGAGTACCTCGGTGAATCCCTGCTGGGCGGCGTCGATGTCGCCGTCGACCAGCGAGCTCAGGCCCCGGTACCAGTCCACCCGCCACTCATCCGGATGGTGCAGGGCCAACGTGTCGAGGTCATCGCCGGTTTCGGGATGGCGCAGCTCGATCCGCGCGCGCACCAGCCGCAGACGCGTCTCCAGCGACGAGTCGGGCAAGGTGGCGAGCACCCGCTCGGTCTCGTCGGGACTCTCGGCGCTGATCGCGGCGAGTAGCCCGGCGTGCGGGTCGGCGGGATCGACCTGCGGGTCGGGCAGCGCCAGCGCCGCTGCGACCAGGTCCGGGTCCACGGTGGGGAAGGTGTCCGGGTCGGCTCCCACCACTCGTAACTCCGGCCCGAACAGGGTCGAGATTGCGGGGAACGGCCGGGCCTCCTGCACCGCGCGGATCTCCCGAAGCACGCCGTGCAGCTGCTCGGCCATATCCGCCGCGGAGCTGAACCGCTGGTGCGGGCTGGGGTTGGTCGCGCGGCGCAGCAGCCCAGCGAATGACGGGTGGGCAGCCAGCAGCTCCACCTCCTGCGGGCCCGGGATCGGCTCGTAGCTGACGAATCCCGGGAACGGGAAGCTCAGCACCGCCATCATCCGGGCCACGGTGTAGAGGTCGGTTGCGACCAACGGGCCGTGTGCGGTGATCTCCGGGTCCTGGTAGCCGGGCTTGCCCCAGACCGGGCTGTCCCGATCATCTATCCGGCGGACCGCGCCCAGATCGATCAGTTTGACGCCGTCCGTGGAGTGGATCACGTTGTCCGCAGACAGGTCGCAGTACAGCAGGCCGCGCTTGACGTGCAGGTAATCCAACGCGGCCAGCACCTCCAGCGCAAACCCGCAGACCTGATCCACCGGCAGGCAGGGTTCGCCGTTCGGTGGCTGCCGGACCAACTGCTTGAGCGACTTGCCGCTGAGGCACTCCATTACGATGTAGTCGACATCCCGCCCGGTCAGTGGGTGCGGATGCCGGACCACCGTGAGCACGGTGACGATGTTCGGGTGGCTGGCATCGGCCAGCGCGGCCAGCTCGGCGACCGCGGCCCGGCGATTGTCCGGATCATCGGCGTCGATCAGACCCTTGAGCACCACCCAGCGCGGGACCCAACAATCCCACGCCCGGTACACCCAACCGAGCCCGCCATGCGCGATCGCGCCCTCCACCTTGAACTGGCCGTCGCCGACGAACACCCCAGGCTCCAGCAGCGGACGAAAGGAGAACCTGGTCCCGCACAGTGAGCAGAAACCCTCAGCCCGGCCGGGCCGACCATTGCGCGCCCGACCCACCTGGTGCCGGCACCCGGGATTCGGACAGAATCGCTTGTGTTCAGGCACCTGTGGGTCCGCGAGCACCGGCGCCAACTGGTCAGCCGCAGGCCTCTCGGGCAGGCTGACCAGCGACTCTCGACGGGCACCGCCGGCGACGAGCTCGGATGTCCCCGCTCGTACGGCCCCGACCGGGCCGGGCTGAGCCGTGGCGGGTTGAGCGGGAGCGGGGGCGCTCTGGAGCTTGCCGGCGAGGACCGAGGATTGCACCGGCGTGGTCTGTGGCCTGGCGGCGGTTCCACACCGCGTGCAGTAGCCGTCGTCCCCGATCGGGGCGCCGCATCCCGCCTTCGCACAGTTGGTCATGGCGAGCGCTCTTTCGTTGCCATCGCGTTGACCGCGTCCTGGTATTGCGCCACGGCGGCCGCGGCGACGGCCAGGTCGCACGGAGCACGCCAGAGCAACGTGCGCGCCCGCTGGTACCGCTCCTCGAGTGCGAGATCCTCGATCCGTCCAAGACCTGCTGCCTTCGCCCGGTAGGCGCTCAGGCGCCCGCGCAGCTCCGCGCGCTGACGCAGTGGCCGGCCGGTCTCGATCAACTCGGCCTGGGCACGCTTGCGCGCTGCGCGGGCGTCGCGCTCCAGAACCTGCAGGTCGCTCGCAAGCTGCCGCCAGTGTTCGCACCGGTACAGTTCCAAGGCCGTGGCGAGGCGGGGACCGAGCAGGTCGATGGACTGCGCCCCTTCCTCCATGACCGGCGCAGAAACGATCTTGACGTTGACCCGCCTGCGTTCCGCCGCGATCTGCTCCTCCAGCCGTCGCACCTCGGTAAGGGTGGCATTCACTTCGTCCAGGCGGCGCGGACCGTGCTGCCGGAGCTCCGCGAGCGCCTGCAGGTCGGCGCGTGCCTGTTCGCACTGTGCGATGAGCTGATCAACCCCTTCCACGGCGACCGCGCCCTGGGCCCAGAACTGCAGTGGATCTACCAAGGCGACCCGCCGCATGTCGTTGAAGCGGGCGGCCAGCTCGATCACCACCCCAGCCGCTGAGTCCCGGCCAGCCGCCAGGCTGAGGTTCGCTACCAGGGTCTGAACCTGTTCCAACAGGGTGTCGCAGACGTCGATGCGCGAAGCCATCACGGTCCAGACCTCTTCGGTCGCGACCAACACCTCGTGGATCCGACCGGAGATCGTCTGGATCCCGACGGCCAGCTCCGCGGCACGGGCCACCAACTCCCGGACCTCACACAGGTCGGCCTGCGTCAGTGGGGATCGCGCCATGATCGTGCGAACCTCCACCGCAACGATCCGGTAACTCTCGTAGCGGGCCCACAGCGTCGCGAAGTCATCGAGCACTTTCGCCCTGCGCTCGAGGGTCACGCCCGCCAACATGGTGCTGTCCAGCAGCCTGCGTCCGAGGTGATCCTCCAGGTTGATCAAGCTCTCGGCGATTTGTTCCTGCTCAGTCGCGAGTCGCTCGGCGGCGGCCCCATCGATCCCATCGGCATCGTCGGACTCGGTGAAGGTCGGCATGGCGTCAATCCCGGTATTGCGGGCTCGGCGGCGGCGGCGGGGGCGGGCCCGGCGACGGGGGCGGGCCCGGCGGCGTCAGCC
>JALYTS010000050.1 GCA_030854185.1 Actinomycetota bacterium
CATCGCCCCCCGCACCGACACCGAACACACCCTGGCCCAGGTATGGGCCGAGGTACTCGGAGTGCAGCGGGTCGGCGTCGAAGACAACTTCTTCGAACTCGGCGGCGACTCCATCCTGAGCATTCAGCTTGTTTCCCGCATCCGGAAGGCCGGGTTCGTGCTGAGCTCCAAGGACATCTTCTTCCATCAGACTGTCGCCGAGCTCGCGTTGGTGGTCACCGCGGCGGACGGCGGGCAGGCCGACCGGGAACCGGTCATCGGTTCGACCGCGCTCACTCCGATCCAGCAGTGGTTCTTCCAGACACACCCGGTCAATCCGCACCATTTCAACCAGTCGATGCTGGTGGAACTGGACGAGGACGTGGACGAGCAGTCCCTCAAGCGGGCGCTCGAGGTGTTGCTGGTGCATCATGATGCGCTTCGAATGCGGTTCGATCAGGTCGACGGGCAGTGGCGTCAGGACAACGCCCCGCCGAGACCGACGAAGGTGCTCCACCGGGTCGATCTATCGGCTCTGGCCGGCGAGGACCAGACAGCGGCCATGGAGAAGGTTGCCGACAACATTCACGCGAGCTTTGACCTCCGGGCGGGTCCGCTGCTGAAGGCGGCGCTGTTGGTATTCGGCGCGGGGCAGCCATGTTATCTATTCATGGCTGCGCATCACCTCGTGATCGACGCCGTCTCCTGGCGAATCCTGCTCGAGGACCTCGAAGCGACCTACCACCAAGCGGTACGCGGCGAGATCCTCCCGCTGGAAGCCAAGACGACGTCCTTCCAGAATTGGGCGAACCGCCTGGACGAGTATGTGGCGAAGGGGAGCGTCGACCACGAGCTGGACCACTGGGTAGACGCGTTGGAGACGCATCAGCTGCCAGTGGACGTGGCTAGTCGCGAGCCAGGCGTTCTGTCGCACGCGGTCTCTCTAGTCCTGGACGTCGAGGACACCGAGTCGCTGCTGCGGTCGGCCCCCACTGCCTACCGCACCCGGGTCAACGACGTCCTGCTCAGCGCGCTGGCCTGGGCGCTGAGCCGGTGGACCGGAGAAAGCCGGGTATCGATCGATCTGGAGGGCCACGGCCGCGAGGAGATCCTCGACGGTGTCGACCTGTCCCGCACCGTCGGCTGGTTCACCACCATGTTCCCGGTCGCGCTGGCGGTTCCCGACGGAGCCGAACCCCGCTGGCGGGACCTGATCAGATCAGTACGCCGGCAACTGCGCGCCGTTCCCGGCAATGGTTTCGGCTTCGGGGCACTGCGCTATCTGAGTTCCCCGGCGGCCCGCCAGCGCCTCGCTGTAGCCGGGTCGGGACCCCAGATCGGATTCAACTACCTCGGCCAGTGGGAGGCTGCCAGCCGAGACCCTGCGGCTCAAGATGCAGGGGCCGAGGGCCCTGGACGTGGCCTCTACCGAGCCGTGCACGGCTCGATCGGGCAGGCTTACGATCCCGCCGACCCGGGCGCACATCTGCTGGAGGTCGTGGGCGCGGTACAGAACGGGCAGCTGGGGTTCTCCTGGCTCTACCAGCCCGATCGCCACCATCAGGCGACCGTGCAAGCCGTTGCTGACGATTTCGCTGAGGCTCTCCGGGGCATCGCCCGAGACTGCCGGGGCCCGAATTGAGCGCGCCACCCGCGCAGAGCGTGTCGTTGACCCGCAACCGCAACTATCAGCTGCTGTGGATCAGCCAGGTGCTGTCGGGCGTCGGCCTCAGCACCTCGGTGATCGCTTTTCCGCTGCTGGTGCTCGCGCTCACCGGTTCGGCGGCCGCATCCGGTCTGGTGTTGGGGACGATCGCCGCGGCGCAGCTCCTTGCCGGGCTGCCGGCGGGAGCGTTGGTGGACCGCTGGGATCGTAAGACGATCATGCTGGGTTGCGAGGCGACACAGGTGATCGCGGCCGCGAGCCTCGTCGCAGCCCTTTGGTGGGGCCAGGCCCGGATCGCGCACCTGGTCGTCGTGGCCGCCCTGATGGGGGCGTCTGCCGCGTTGTTCCGACCTGCCGAGGACGCGTGCCTGCCTCGGGTGGTACCGGATGACCAGCTATCCACCGCGGTGGCGCTGAATGCGGCACGATCGTCCGTGGCGCAGCTGTCGGGTACCGCGGCGGGCGGGTTCCTCTTCGCCATCGCCAGGTTCGTGCCGTTCGTTGCGGACGCGCTGTCCCACGCCGTGGCCTGCACCCTGCTGGTGTTTCTCCGGGTGCCACCCCGGGAAGCGCGACCGGAGTCGAGCCGGCACCTGGGCCGGGAGATCACAGCCGGCCTCCAGTGGGTGTGGGGGCAACGTCACATCCGGGTCACAGCGCTGTGCGCGGTCGTGCTCAACCTGTTCTTCAGCGCCTTCTACCTGATCGTCATCGTGCTGGCGGTGGCCCGGGGAGTGCCCTCCGGGCAGGTCGGCATCATGGCGGCGATGCTCGGCGTGGGCGGGCTCCTGGGTGCACTGGTCGCATCGCGTCTGGCCCAAGCGATGAGCCCCTACGTCTCGATCATCGCTGTGTTCTGGGTGATGGCGACGCTCATCCCGATAGCAGCCTTCCTCGACAACGGCTATCTCCTCGGATTGTTGTTGGCCGCCATGGCGTTGCTGCCGGCGACCGCGAACACGACGATCATCACGCGGCAGCTGCTGCTCACCCCTGACGACCTGCGCGGCCGGCTGAGCAGTGTGCTGGGCATCGTCACCGGTGTCGCTGCCACGCTGGGTCCGGTGCTGGGTGGGCTGCTCGCCGCGGCGGTTTCCGGCACCGTCGCGGTGCTGGTGTGCGCGGGTGGCACCGCGGCCGCCGCGATGGTGGCGACGCTGAGCCCCACCCTGCGCAGTTTCCCCCGGCACCCAGTCGTCGCGGAACGGCACCCCGGTCCGTAGTGCTGATCATCAAGATGGTTCCTAGGAGAGGAGATCGAAGATATGGACGATGACGCGAGGTACGAGGTGCTGCGCAACGATGAGGAGCAGTACTCGCTGTGGCTGGTCGGCCTGGACGTGCCGGCGGGCTGGTACCGGGTAGGTAAGGAGGGCAGCAAGGAGGAGTGCTCGACGTACGTCGACGAGGTGTGGACAGACATGCGGCCGCGCACCTTGCGCGAGCAGATGGACGGTGCCCAGTCCTGATCAAGCCCAGTCCTGATCGATCGAACTCGCCATGACCCGCTCGCCCTGGACGCAGGTCAGCCGCCCGCGGCCGGCTGCGCGGTTGCGTCTGATCTGCCTGCCCGCTGCCGGTGGCGGAGCGAGCAGGTACCGGGACTGGCCGGCACACCTCCCCGACGACGTGGAGGTCGTGTCGGTCCAGCTACCCGGTCGGGAGAACCGCTTCAACGAGCCTGCGATCGAGTCGATGGAGCCGCTTGTCGGCCAGCTGTTGGACGGTTTGGCCGGCCATCTCGTCCGCCCGTTCGCGCTGTTCGGCCACAGCATGGGCGGCCTGATCGCGTTCGAGCTGGTGCGCCGGTTACGTCCGAGGGGTCTGCAGCCGGTGCACCTGGTCACCTCCGGATGCCGAGCGCCTCACCTGCGGAGCCGGTCGCCGGACTGGCACACCCTGCCCGACCGAGAGTTCATCGCCGCCGTCGAGGAACTGGGTGGGATCCCGCCGGAGCTGCTGGCGGATCGGCAGTTCCTGGACACGATGCTGCCCATGTTGCGTAGTGACTGCGCCCTGACCGAGACCTACGTGTGCCGCCCGCAGGCCCCGCTGAGCTGCCCGGTGACCGCCTTCGGCGGCTTACAGGACCAGGAAGTGTTTCCTGAGGACGTGCGTGCCTGGTCGAGTCATACGACCGGACCCTTTCGGGCCCACCTGCTGCCGGGAGACCACTTCTTCGTCAACACCGCACGCTCGGACCTGCTCCGGCTGCTGGTGTCCGAGCTCGACTCGGCCAGCGCCGACCCGGGCGGAGCGGCCAGCGTGGTTCGATGACCTCGTCGTGCAGCCGTCGCGCAGCGAGGGCCGGGAGTCGGCGTTAGCCCGCAATCAACCTTCGCGGCGTCATCTCCGACAGCGGGCTCGGTTGGACGTCGATCTCCGCCATCTGGCGGACGTAGTTCTGGTAATGCCGGCGTGCCTCGCCGAGGCGGCCTGAGTCGAGCAGAACTCCGACCAGGCTGCGATGGGCATCCTCGTCGTAGCGGTCACGCTCGAGCAGCCGCAGCGTGTATTGCACCACCGCGTCGGTATCGCCGGCGTCACGCAATCGTTGAGACAATGTCCGCAGGAGGGCGATGTAAATGGCCCGGACCTCTTCGGCCAGCGTGGAGGCCCACTCTTGGTAGGGGTCATCCTCGAGGAAGTCCCCGGTATGGACGGCGACGGCGGCTTTGAGCCGCGCGGTCGCATTGGGTTCTCTGGACCGGTCCGCCTCGAGTGCAGTGGTGGCATGGGCGAGGAAGTCCTCGACGTCGACTCTGATCCGGGCCCGGTTCAATGACACTGCCCCATCGGTGGTATCCAATGGAGGCTCGCCTATCGGCTGGGGTTGCAGCACATCGCGGACCGTAGAAAGCAGTACGGAGAGTCGGTTGCCGGCCACAGCCGGGCCCACCCTCGGCCATAACAGCTCCATCAGCTGATCCCGGGGTGTCGGCCGGCGACGCGCAATCAGGATCTTCAAGAGGTCTCGGGCCTTTTTCGACTGCCATGCGGTATTGGGAATGGGGACCCCGTCTCGGATGACCCGGAAAACGCCCAGCGTCTGGATGGACACCGTGGGCGCGGAACGGACGAGCACACCCAGCGGTCCGGCGACGCGCCGCGCCGCGATGTCGACGCCGTAGCCTCGAAGTATCTGGTCCGCGAGATGGGCGTCGAGGTGGGGTATGCGCGCGCCGAGGTGAGCGGCCACGACTCTGGTTGCCGCCTCCTCGGGACGGCAGCCTGTCTCCTGCCAGATGTTGATGGCCTCTTGGAGCGAGGTAGCTTCCGCGGCGGGATCGCGGGAGGCCAGCACAGTCAGGGTGATGGCCTCGGCCAGTCCTGGGTTGTCCCGCCAATGCCGCGCGGCCACGGTAGCCCGGCTGGCATCCGCCAGGGCGTCCTGGCGGTCACCGTTCATCAACTCAACCCAGCCGCGGGTCAGCAAGGCCGGAACCTTGCGAACTCCCTCGTCCAGCTCCACCGCCTGGTCCGCGCGCGCATGAGCCCCCTTCGGGTCATCAGCCGCTGTGATGCGCGCAAGGCCGATCAGCGCTGAGCTGAGGCCGAAGACGTCGTGGCACGGCTCGGCGAGGATCAAGGCTTCCTCGTAGGCCGCCTGGGCTCGCATCAGCTGACCCCTGGTCCGATGCAGGTCACCGAGTCCGCACAAGGGCCAGGCCAGAAATCGGGAGCCGATGCGCTGGAAGATGTCGATGGCTACGGTGAAGTCAGCCGCCGCCTCCTCCAGCATCCCGAGGCGCGCGCGGGCGCGGCCGCGGGTGGTCAGTGTATGCGCGATGATGAACGGGTTGTCGCATCGCTCGCTGAGGCTCAACGCAATCTGGGCGTCGGCCAACGCATCCCGTGGCGCACCTGCTTCGAATTGATGAAACGCCTGGCAGGACCGAGTCCACGTCACCTGGAGCAGATCGTCGCACTCCTCGGCGCACCGCAGGGCATCGGTGCAGTGCGCATCGGCTTGCAACCAATCGCCCTCGGCAGCGGTGAGCAGCGCAAAGACATGGTGAACAGCGGCCCAGGCTCGGGGCTCGCCGCACCGTCGGGCCGCGGCGCGCGCTCGGCTCGCCATCCTCCGCAGAGCTACCAGGTCCCCAGTCATCCGATACGCACTCGCTGACAACGTCAATACCCGAATCTCGTCGAGCGTCTCCTCCCGATCCAACCGTGTCCTCCCGGTCAGAGCTTGGACCTCGGCGAACTCGCCGTGGGCGAAAGTGATCAGGCCGACTCGCCAGGCCAACGCGGGCTCCAGCCCGTCCCGGTCGCGGCTGGCGCGCTGGAAGTGCTGCAGCGCCTGCGTCCACTGTCCCCGCACCTGCTGCGCCTGTCCCAGAACGAGTTGGACTCGCGGGTCGTCGAGGTACTCGGCTGGCAGATTGGCAGCCTCGAGCACGGCGTCGAGTTGGCCGCGCTCCACCATCGCACTACCGTGATCGACTAAGAGCGATACGCACGCGGCATGATCATCTGCTGCGAGGAGATGTCGCAGCGCTTGCGCATGTGCTCCCCGCTCGAGGTAATCCGTGGCCGCCGTCACGTGTAGCGCTGTCCGCTCGCTTGTCGGCACCGCCTCGTGCTCGAAGAAGTCTCGCAACGGACGCACAAGCGACCAGCCGCCGCCCCCACCAGTGCGCCGCACCAGTCCCTGGCGGCCCAGTTCGGCAAGCGCGATCGTCGGAACATTGAGCCCCCGCGCGATCTCCGTGGTGAATCTGACTTCACCGAAGATCGCTAATCTGCGTAGCAACTGCTGAACCCACTCGTGGGAGGCACCAATAATCTCCTCGTTCAGGTAGCCGTGGAATCGCTGTCCCGGGTCCGACAGCTGTCCCACCGCGGCTAGGCGCTGATCCGGTTCGACCGCCCGCAACATCTCTACAGCACAGTGCACGGCTGTGGGCCAACCGGCCGTGTGTTCCCAGACTTGCCTCGACAGGCCAGGTGGATCTTTTCCCACGGTCTTGTGCAGGAGTGCCTCGATGTCGGCGACGTCGAAGGCAAGGTCCGGCGCGTGGATCTCCGTGACGAGACCGCGACCCCGCAGCCGCTGCAGGGAGAATGGCAACTCACATCGTGATATGAGTACTAGGTGCAGCCGCTCAGGGGCTCGCTGGCACAGGTCCTCGACGAAGCGGGCCGCAGCGCTGTCCGGCGCCACGACCTGCAAGTCGTCGAGGATCAGCACCAGATCCTTGCGAAGGGCACTCTGTAACCACCCGCAGATGGCCTCGACGGAGGACTCCTCCGGGTCCGTGTTCGGGGCCACCGTGGCCGGCATTTCGGGCACCGACACGTGCGCCCGCATTGCCCCGAACAGGCTGGCGAGCAGGCGGTTCGCGTCCCCCTCGTGGTCCTCATACTGCAACCACGCGGTTGGGCGGCTGCGCGACCAGGCCGCCACCGCCGTGGTCTTACCCCAACCAGCCGTGCCGATCACGACACAGATCCGGCGCTTCGCAGCACGGTCCAAGAGCTCGCCGACTGACGGGCGTTCGATGAGCTCGTCGGCCGGCGCGGACGGGGTCGGCCCAGCAGGCCAGGTCAGCCTGGTGGCCTCGGCTTGTCTCGTACATCCCACGCGGACCGCGCGCCTGTTGACCACCACGAACTGACAGTACCCCGGTTACATTAATTCATCGGCCGGAAGACTCTTCGCCGCCGACAGGGACCGGAATTTGCTCCACGCCGACGTGTTGATTACCGAACTGCCACTCATCGCAACTGTCGGTTACCAAACCCCGACTGCTGGGAAACTCTCTGCTTACGGACCGCAAGTGACGCTGACCGCGAGTGCTTCCAATCCGAACACCAGGTTCGTCAGGCATCGGCTTCGGTGGCCGTCGACTCGGATCTGTGTCATATCGGACCAGGGTCCTACCCCAAACCCCGGACCCCGCTCCGATGTGCGCGCGCCCCGCCTACGGCAACATTGCCTACATGATCGAGGTATGCGAACGGACCAGGCAGCTCCGGAGCGACGTGTTCGTGCGCTCACCCCGCCGCAGCGGACTGACCAGGGTGCTGACCAGCATGGGTGCGACAGTGCTCGTCGAATCCGGCCATGGACTCTCGGTCACCGGCATGGACGCCTGCAGGATCGCATCAGCCGCCGCGGCCCATTTCATCCCGATCCAGGAACTGACCCCCCGCTGATCATCACCGCCACAACGTCAGTTGCCAAGCCCACTACTTCTTTTCGCGACTGGCCCTGACACCTCGGGCCGGATAGGGTCGGAGGAAATGGCTTTCTGGTCCGAGTCGCAGCCGATCAGACTCGGCTTGGCTGATATCCATCGGATATCAAGATAGAGGAGTAGAATGATCCAACTTGAAAATATCACCAAGACGTACCAGATGGGTAAGATCAAGGTTCCGGTACTCCACGGTTTCGACCTGACCATCGACGACGGCGAAATGGTCGCCATCATGGGACCGTCCGGATCGGGCAAGACCACGCTCATGAACATCTTGGGCTGTCTCGATGTCCCGACCAGCGGACGCTACCTGCTCGATGGCGTCGACGTCAGCCGGCTGTCCGACTACCGGCTGGCCAAAATCCGCAGCGGCAACATCGGGTTCGTATTCCAGTCGTTCAACCTCGTCTCGCGCACCAGCGCAATCCGCAACGTCGAACTTCCTTTGGTCTACGCTGGGGTGCGCGCTCGGCGCAAGCCAGCCCAGCTGGCCCTGGAGCAAGTCGGGCTGAGTGACCGCGAGAAGCACATGCCCAATGAGCTCTCCGGCGGTCAGCAACAGCGGGTGGCGATCGCCCGCGCGCTGATCAACGATCCCACCCTGCTGCTCGCCGACGAGCCCACCGGCAACCTCGACACCGCATCCAGCAACGAGATCATGAAGCTGCTCGGCGCGCTCAATGATGCCGGCCGCACGGTCGTGATCATCACCCACGAGGAGGAGGTCGCCCGGTTCTCCAAGCGGATCGTGCGGATGCGCGATGGCCTCATTGAGAGTGATCAGGTGCAGCAGAGCCGGACGCCGATCAGCGCGTGAACCGGTGAGGGCACTGGACCGCGTGGAGTTGTCCGAGTGACCCTCGACCGCCGGGTAGCCGCCCGCATCGACGCACGACTCGCCGTCGACGATGCCGCTCGGCAGGACCGCTACCCCGGCGCAGCGGCGCAGCGGCAGCCAGTGCACACGGTGTATGTGCCGGCCGATCAGTTCACCGCCGGCATCGTCGGCGAGTGGGGCGCAGCAGCGCTCGCCGCGCTGGACGCGCACGGACAGCTGCCGTCTGCCGATGGCGGCAGGGATGACGACGTCGACGCCCTGGTGCGCGCCAAGCTGGCGACCGAACCCATCGAGGACCTACGGATCGACTTCGAGGACGGTTACGGCGGCCCCAGCGATGATGTCGAGGACGCCGACGCGCGGGCGGCCGCTAGAGCGCTGGCCCGTGGCGTCGCCGACGGCGTCGCGCCCCGGTTCACCGGTATCAGGATGAAGTCGCTGGAGAGCTCCAGCCGGCGGCGGGGGATCCGCACCCTGGACCTGTTCCTGGACACCCTGCTCGGCGTCGGACCGCTGCCCGCCGGGTTCCGGTCACCCTGCCCAAGGTCACCTCGGTCCGCCAAGTTGAGGCGATGGTCGAGCTGTGTGGCGCGCTCGACGCCGAGTACGGGCTGCCCGCGCTGCGCTTCGAGCTGCAGGTGGAGACCCCGCAGGCGATCCTCGGCGCGGACGGGACGGTGCTGGTCGCGCGAATGATCCACGCCGCTGCTGGGCGCTGCGCGGGGCTGCACTTCGGCACCTACGACTACAGCGCCTCCGTCGAGATCGCCGCGGCTACCAGAGCATGGAGCAACCGGCTGCGGACTACGCCAAGGCGGTCATGCAGGTGGCGGCTCCACGAACGTGCTGCCGGTCGGCGACACCAAGCACGTTCGCGCGACTTCTACCGGTCGGGGCTGCCCTATGCGGCAGGCCGGTTGCGGGCCTATCGCGAGCGGCGCTGCCTCGGTGTGCTGGACGAGCTGGCGACGGCGACAGCGCTGGCTCGATACCTCGCGGCGGGGCGCGCCTAGCTAGCGCAGGCCAAGTCAGAACCGGCGCTTCAGACGAACCCGCTGATTCCCTCCCACAGGCCGTCCGCGGGTGGTGCGTCGTCGCGCACGACCGAGGCCTCGATGAGCCCGTAGGGCCGATCGGCCGCATACCAGACCTCATTGGGGTTATCGAGGCCCCATTTCGACAGATCGACGAGAAAGTGATGCTTGTTGGGCATCGAGAACCGGATCTCGGCGATCTCGGAGTAGGCGGAGAGCACGCCCTCGCCCATCGCGTACATCGTTTGCTGCAAGGATAGGCTGTGGGTCGACGTGCCCGCGCCCCCGTGGCGCGAGACGCTGACGCAGTGGGAGCAGCAATGCCTGAACATCTTCCAGCGTCACCCCTGGTTACTGTCCGCGACCGCAACCCCTCGACGCCTCATGGGGACCCACGAACTGAGCTGGCTCGATGCCGCCCTGCGACCCATGTCAGGCCTCGGGCTCACCGAACAACAGCAACATGACTTCGTCCTCACCCTGCTCGGCCACATTCGCATCACTGCCCAGTTCGCCGACTCACCTGACCCGACCGGCGTCACCTGGGCCACGATCATGACGAAGCAGGTGACCCGCTCACCCGAAGACCACCCCGCGCTGGCCGCGACAGCGCAAGCCGGCGCATTCGAACCACACGACCGACAGCGATTCGACTTCGGACTGACCTGCCTGCTCGATGGCCTGCATCAGCAGACCTGCAGTGACGGCGTGGCGTACACCGTCGCAGATAGGGAAGCGTCAGCGGACGTCTCAGGCGGCCGCGCTGGCGCCGTCAGCTCGATTGATCCGTTGGCGACGGGGGCGTAGTAGAGGTCGCCCACGGTGAAGTCCTGGCGAAGCACTCCGGCGTCGTGGCCTTGCTGGAGCAGGCTGATACTCATATCGGTGGCTGCCTTATCGTGGCGCAGTGACCGCCCAACCAGCAGCGAGCGGACCTCAGGGCCCAGGCCCTGAGGTTGCTCCGCCGGCCGCAACGCCGCGAGCGATCCGGCAGGCCTTGCTGCCCGAAGAGGCTGGCCAGTTCGACAGCGAGTGGCGCACCGCGATGTCCCGGTCAGCTGAGAGCCTCGACCTGACTGAGGTCTACACCGTCCTGCGCCGGTGGCGTGGGATCGCCGCGCTGACCCAGGCCGATCCCGACGCGCACCGCCGGATGCTGCACCGCGCCGACCAACTCCTAGCCGGACAGGAACGCGGCAGCGTCACTGCAGACCAGATGCGCGAGATGGCCGCGCGGCGGCTCGGTTAGGCTCGATGTACGAGGTTGTCACCGACGACGAGGTAGCCCAGCAGGTCGCGGTACTGCCCGACGCGCTCCTCCCTTACTACTTGCAAGTGCTGGACGTGCTCGAGCTCGCTCCCTGGAACGGGGAGCCCTACAACGACGCGAAAGCCGACGGTGTCATGCGCAAGCTGCTATTCGGTCCGGGCGGGCGGGCCGAGGTCATCTATCTCGTCCTCGAGCATGACCGCCGCGTCGAGCTACTTCGTGTGCACTGGGTGGGCTGAGCAAGGATCTCGCAGCAACCGGCTGCGCCGTGGTTTCCGGCCCTGGGATGGCCAGGTCAATCTCCGTCGAGTGCCCCGTAGGGGATCCCGACACGGAACGACCATGACGCCGTCGCGTCCGTTGGGATCGCCCGAGGGCGCCCCCAACGGAGGTGAAACGGGATACTCGCGGCATGCCAGGCGATGGCGTGACCCCGGAGGGCTACTACACGCTCACGCCGCGCATGATCGTCAGCGACGTCGCCGGAGCCGTCCAGTTTCTGCGCGCCACCTTCGACGCCTCCGGAGACATAGCGGCTGGCCGACCGGCGGAGATCCGCATTGGCGACTCGCTTGTGATGGTCACGCCCGCCGGCGTGCGAGATCTCTTCCCCGCGCTCCTCTACGTCTACGTAGCCGATGCCGACGCGACCTATCGCCGTGCGCTGGTCGCGGGCGCTACCACCCTCGAAGCACCGCTTGACACGCCGTACGGCGACCGGCGGGCGATGGTACGCGACCCTTACGGCAACGTCTTCCAGATCGCGCATCGACTAGCGGTGCCTCCCAGCTGAGTCCGAACCGTGCTCATAGGTGACGACGACCGACGGACACCGGGACGATGTCGTGTCGATCTTGCTGAGCGGTGTTGGCGGTCTGCGCAACGCAGGGTGTCACCTCCACGTCGTGAGTCCCGCGCCAAGGCAGCCATCAGCAAGGCAATGCAGATGCTTACCGGAGAGTTCACCGGCCCGACGCTCCCACTCTCGGCGCAGCGCACCGCCGCGAGGTCTTCATAGTCCGCCAGCTGGTCAGGCTGTCAGACTCATAGCCGGGATCAACCGATGACCACGTTCCAGGGTCGGATGCGCCAGGCCGTCACCAATCCCTGCCGCACATAGGGGTCGCTCGCGACGAAGTTCTCCACGACGGAGCGATCGTCGGTCGTGAACACGAACACGGCACCGTCAGCCGGTTCGGCAAGGGCGCCGGCCATCAGCAGGTGGCCTCGTTCGTGTGCCTCGCCGACCAGCGCCAGATGCGCCTCTCGAAAAGGCGCACGACGTTCGACGATATCTGGCACATAGTCGTAGAACAGCAACGAATACATTGCCCGATCCTTCCACGGGCGGCTGCGTGGTCGCTCTGGGTCAGCGTGTCGCGACTGCGGCCAGCACCTCGCTCGCCCAGTTCAGCGGTCGATCTCGGGCGCGCAGCGCTGCCGCCACGAGTGCGGCGTCCAGCCGGGCATCGGTGAGCACCTGCCGAAGGTGAGCCGGAGGCAGCGCATCCAGCCAGCGGCGCAACGCGGTGTCGTGCCCGGCGGCGGTGAGCTCGCCGCGGGCGCGAAGGCGAGCGAACCCGCCATCGGGGTAGATGTCCACCCGCAGGTGCGTCACCTCTGGCGCGGCCGGGTCGATCCGGAACCGGTGCGGGGTGTCTGGTAGCACCGGCCGGCGAGCCACCAGCGGCGTCCACGTCTGGCCGTCGAGCGGATCGTCGAGGGCCGGGTCGATCGACGCGCCGCTGATCTGCACCTGCGCCGGGGCGTTGCCGAGGAAGCGGCTGGTGTCGAAGACGACGTCGCGCAGCCGCGCGGCCCCGGCCAGCCGGGTCACCACCCAGTCGTTGCCGCCCTCGCGTCGCCGCGCGGTCTCCCAGCCCTCGCCCATCGACCGGGCCGGGCCGGGCCGGGCCGGGCCGCAGCAGGTTCGCGGGGGAGGAGAAGAATCTGTTGGAGCACTCGACCAGCGACCCGCCGTACTCCTGCGCAGCGAGATCGATGGTCCCCTGCAACAGCCGGGGATCGACCACGGCCTGGGCGTGCACACGGAACCGCGCCACCCCTCCGTCTGGGTGGATCATGAGCTTGACGTGCGTCCAGCGGTGCGGGTCTGCGACGTCATAGACGTTGGCGGCGTCATAGACGTTGGCCGCTGCTCGGGGCACCAGGGTGGTCCACTCGGCGGCGGCAAGGTCGCCGGGGCTGGGGAATTCCTCGAGCGCAGTCGCCTGAACCGAGATTTCCGGCGGGTAACTGTCCCGGAAATAGGCGGTGTCCACCACGACACCGCGCACGATGCCGGGGATGCCGAGCCGGATGATGGCGTAGTCGAAACCCGGCTCGCGGCGCCGGCGGGTCTCCCAACCGTCGTAGACCTTGCCCCGGTAACCGAACTCCGACCTGGGCTGCACCGGACCGGGCAGCACCAGCGCGGCCCGGTCGGCGTAGAAATCGTCGTTGGCGTCGACGACCGCCCCACCCAGCCGGCGGGAGGCCAGATCCGGTAGCCCGGCGAACGCGGCGTCGAGGTCCGGACCGTTCGTCATGCTGATCCCCTCCGCAACAACCGGCCGTGCGGGGGTCCGTCGATCTCGATGCGGCGACCGCGCAGCCACGTCTGGCGAACCATTCCGGACAGTGCCCGCCCGTGGTAGGGGGTGAGCGGATGGCGGTGGGCCAGTTGCCGGGCGTCCACGACGAACGCCTGGTCCGGGGCGAAGACGGAGAAGTCGGCATCGAAACCCACGGCGATGCGGCCCTTCCGGGTCAGCCCGGCCAGGCGCGCGGGGCGGTCGGCCATCCAGCCGATCACGTCAGTGAGCTTGTGCCCACGAAGCCGCGCTCCTGACCACACCGCAGGCAATCCGACCTGCAACGACGCGATCCCGCCCCACGCCGCGGCGAAGTCACCGGTGTCGCGGTGCTTGAGCTCCACCGGGCACGGGGAGTGATCCGACACCACGGCGTCGATCACTCCGTCGGCCAACCCGGCCCACAGCAGCTCGCGGTTGGCCGCTTCCCGGATCGGCGGGCAGCACTTGAACTCGGTGGCGCCGTCGGGCACCTCCTCGGCGGTGAAGGTCAGGTAGTGCGGGCAGGTCTCCACGGTGAGCCGCACCCCCTCGCGACGCGCCGAGGCGATCATCGGCAGGGCGTCGGAGCTCGACAGGTGCAGCAGGTGCACGTGCGCACCGGTCCACCGGGCGGCCAGTTCGACCAACCGGTCACCTGGCACCGCACCCGCAAGAGGGGAGTCGTAAGGCTCGATGGCAACGATCCGCCCGTCGCCTACCCCGACGCACCGGTCCACCTCGCCGTAGGCGGTGATCACTCGGCAGGCACGCAGCACGAGGTCTAGCGGTTCAGGCACCGTCAGCGCCCGTCGCGAATCGCGTCGAGGACGGCGAGCCTGGTGGCCGCCACATGTTGCTCCACGATGAGAACGGCCTGCTGCACGTCGCGTCGGCGCAGCGCGTCGACGAGCAGGGTGTGCTCGTGCAGCGAGTCCTGCCGGCGACCCGGAGCTACCGTTGAGAAGTAGAACCGAGCGCGCATGCTCAGCGCACGTGCGAAACCCACCAGTGTCTGGTTCTGCGAGCAGCGCGCGGTGGCTACGTGGAACTCGGCGTTGATCTGAGCCAATCCGAGTCCGTCGTCGCAGACCCGTTGGCGGGCCAGAATGTCCTCCAGCGCATCGAGCTGGGCGGCGCTGCGCCGCTCTGCGCCACACCTCGTCGTCTGCCCCTCGATCAGCATGCGCGCCTCGAACAGGTCCACCAGCTCTTGTTCACTGCGCATCCACACGAACACCCCTTGGTGCGGCCGAATCGTGACCCAGCCATCCGCGTCCAGGAAACGCGGCGCCTGCTGGGTGGCCCACCGGCGGGCTACTTCTCCATCCGGCCGGAGCGCAACGGGCTCCCGCTGGGCCAGCGGTACCTGCCGGGCACGATGACGGTGGAGGCCCGCTGGTCGCAGCTGCTGGTCACCGACTACCTCGTCCACCTCGACGAGGTGAACCGGACCGACCTGATCCGCGCCGTGTCCGGGCGCTCCCGCGCGGTCGTCGAGTTCGTGCCGCGGCCGGAGTTCGGTCAGGTCCGGGTTCGTATGGAGCGGGTGCCGGACGGGCTGCGGGTGCTGGGCACCTCGGACCCGTGGGTCCTGCGCGCGCCCGGCGTCGAGTGGGATATCACCACTGACGGCATGTTCCCCACCGCCCGCGCGGTGCTCGAGCCGGACGGCGGCGAGATCCTGCTCGAACTGCGCTGCGGCACCGACGACCTCGGACCGTCGGTGATCGAGGAGCCTGAGCGGCGGCGGGCGTCGGTGTGGTGGTCGGAATGGCTGGCGACACTGCGACTGCCGGGTGTGCAGCGCGAGCTGGTGGCCCGCTCGGCATTGACCCTGCGGGCGCTGAGGTCATGTGCTGGGTGACGCTGGACCGTGCGGTGCGCCTGGCCGCCCGATACGCCAGGCCCGCCGACCCGGCATGGGCCCCGTTACGCGAGCAGATCGCGGCCGAGGTGTTGGACCGTGGCTGGAACCCCGAACTGGGCTGCTTCACCACCGCCTACGGCGGCACTGACCTCGGTGCCGCCACTCTGCACATCGGGCTGACCGGGCTGCTTGCGCCCGACGACGAGCGCTTCCAGGCTACCGTCACAGCGATCGAGGCAGAGCTGCGCAGCGGCTCGACCGTCTACCGGTACAACCGCGACGACGCACTGCCCGGCGGTGAGGGTGGCTTCCACCTGTGCGCATCGTGGCTGGTCGAGGCCTACCTGGGCGGCGGGCGGCGCACCGAGGCTGTCGAACTGTTCCAGCAGATCGTCGATGCGGCAGGGCCGACCGGGCTGCTTCCCGAGGAGTACGACCCGATCACCGAGCGCTCACTGGGCAACCACCCCAGACGTACTCGCACCTCGGCCTGATCCGCTGTGCGATCCTGCTGGATGCCATGAGCTGATCAACCGCCCGACACCCAGGCAGGGCCGCCTGTTCAGCTGGCGAAGTGAGCGGTGGCGAGGGTGGCGCCGCTGCCGTCGATCACTCTTGCCGTGGCGAGCGAATCGCGATCGACGATGGCGGGGCCTCCCCACGCGCCATAACCCTTGGCCAAGGTGAACCTGCCGACCGGCACGGTCGAGCCGTCCCGGCGAATCAATTCGCAGCGGACGGTGCCGCTGGCGGCATCGCTGTCGGTGTCCAGCGATAGATAGATCCAGGAGGGCTGGCCCGGGTAGATGTAGGCCTGACCAACCTCACGTCCCGCGGTGGTGAGGGGTGCGAACAGGACAGCCCGCGCGGCTGCGCCGGCCTCCGTCGGCGCTATCCCGACGGTTGCTCGACCCAGCGTCCACCCGCCGGCGACCAGCGCAACGGCGAGCAGGACGGCGGCGGCCGGAACCCACCACCGTCGTTGAGCGCGCGGCGATGGTGGGACCAGCCGGCTCATCACCCGCTGTTCGAACCCAGCGGGGGGTTCCGCGCCGGGTACGAGCTCGACGAACCGGTCAGCCGTGACCGTCAGCGCGGAGACGATACCCCGGCAGGCGGTGCAGCGGTCCAGGTGCGCGAGCGCATGGGCGCGTTCGACGCCGGCAAGCACGCCCAGGGCCAGCTCCGCGGCCAGCTCGCGGCACTGCTGGCAGGTCAGCTCAGTCATGGTCGGCTCGATCGGTGGACAGGGCCGCGTGCAGCTTGGTCATGGCGGCGCGGATGCGTGACTTCGCGGTACCCACTGGAATGCTCTCGATCTCGGCGATTTCCCGGGCGGTCAGCCCGTGCATGGCGGCCATGACCACGGCCCTGGCCTGTTCTTGCGGAAGGGTAGCGAGCGCGCTGCGCAGCTCGGTCGATGTCTCCCCGGCCAGGGCACGGTGTTCGGGGGTGTCGGTGATGGCCGAAATGAGCGGGACCAGGTCCTGCGGGTCGACCGGCGCTGGGCGTCGGACCCGTACGGCATCCACCGCAAGGTTGTGCACGATGCGGGTCAGCCAGGTCCGCACCGACCCCCGCCGGGGGTCGTAGAGACTGGCATACCGCCAGGCGCGCTCGAAGGCCTGTTGCGCGACGTCCTCGGCCAGGCCGCTATCGCCGACGACGGACAGGGCCACACCGAACACCGTCCGCTGGAACCGGCGGACGAACGCCAGGGCCAGCTGTGGGTCCCCGGTGCCCAGCCCGGCCAGCAACATGTCGTCTGGCGTGGGTTGTTGCGGCGGCCGGCGGATGTGCACCTCTCCATTACGGACCAGCCGCGGCGGGGGATCAGCCACCGAGCAGATGAACTCTCCAGTTATGTCACGATTCGGTAACGGTGAGCCTTGCGGCAATCCGGTTAACCCGGGATCTCGTATCGGTATCACCCGATCAGGTAGTCGATACCCACGGAGGCGGACTGATGCAGGCGAACGTTCTACGCACCCTGAAGAGCAGCCGCGACCGGTGGTTCGCCTTAGCTGCGTCCGCGGCCGGTCTCGCACTCGTAGCGACAGCGTGTGGCAGCCCTGGTACCGCGAGCCCCCCGCCCAGCGGTGCGGTGTCGAGCACCACCAGCGGCCCAACGAGCAGCCAACCGGCGGGACACCAGGTGACGGTGCAGATGACCGACTTCCATCTGGCGCTGTCCGACTCGACCTCGGCGCCGGGCACCTACACCTTCGTCGCGGTCAACTCTGGTCACGCCGATCATGCCGTCGAGATCGACGGACCAGGCGTCTCCGATCAACGCACCCCCGGCGTAGTCGAGCCGGGCCACTCGGCGAGTCTCACCGTGACACTGCAGCCCGGCAGCTACGACATGTACTGCCCGGTCGACGGCCACCGGGCGATGGGAATGCACACGCGTTTCACCGTCGGCGCAGGGGACGAAACCGGGAGCAGCTCGCCTGGACCGGGCACCGGTCCCGGCGGCTACTGATGAATCTCCTTGCAATGGGCCGGCACGAGCGGTCACTCCGGTCAGCGCCACTGATGGCCGGCCGGCTCCTGGGAGTTGGTCTGACCGCCGAAATGGGGTTGATTCACCTGCGGCTGTGGGTGGATGGATACCGGGAGGTGCCGCTGATCGGCACGCTGTTTCTGGTCAATACGATCTGCGCCGTTGCGCTCGCAGTGGTGATGTTGACCGTGCCGGCTCGCCTGCTCCGCGTTGTGGCCGCAATCACCGCTCTGTTCACCGTGACCACCCTGGCGGGGTTGATCCTGAGCCTGACATTCGGCCTGCTCGGCGTGCACGAGTCCCTGCAGACCCCGCTGATGCCCACCACGCTGGCCGTCGAGTCAACCGGGGTGCTCGTACTCATCGGAATACTCGCAATCAGCCCCGGCACCGGCCCGCGGCCGAGATCAGCTGCTGCCGCTCGTAGGCGTCTGTCGTCGGTGACGACCTGGTCAAGGTCGTCGTAGGCGTCTGTCGTCGGTGAACGCAACAGGCGCCTCGGTCAGCATCGCGGCGGTCCGCGAGCTCGAAGACACCTTGGGGTGTTAGGCCACTTGCCGTAACGTCATCTGGCATCGCCACGATTACAGAGTATGGCAGCCGCCTTGCAGCGAGTAGCGTGGCGGCCACCAGCATGTCTGCCGGCAGTGGGTGTTCCGCGCCACTATCGGATCCGCGGAGCTGCTGGCCGAGCGTGGCGTCCAGGCGGTGCCCAGCTTTGCCCTGGCTACCCTGCCAGGAATCCTGCCCGTTCCGTAGGGCTGGACCCTCTAGGTCGATTCATTGAGAGGCTGGCCACGTCGTGATTCTGCAAGCCTATCGCGTGTCTATTGAGGCAGAGGGTGCAGATGCTCGTCCGGCGTGGGAATACCTGGTCAGTCAGGACCCGAGCATCGCGCTGTCGAAGACACCACAGTGGGCGGATTGCATATGCAGTTCCGAGCATTTCTCGGACGCGACTCTGCTGTTTCGGGGAGAAGATGGACGTCGACTGATCTTGCCTCGTGTACGCAAAACGGGTATCCTCTCCTCGCTGGGACTATTCGCGTCACCTCCGAGCCATTGGAATCTCGGCGCTGATGCAAGCGGTTTCCTCAGCGAGGGTGGGCCGGTCTCGTCCAGAGAGACCGATGCGCTGATTCAGGAGATCCGACGTCATCCCGGTCTGCGCACTCGCGTCGTGGTGGGTAAGGAGGATGCCCAGGTGTGGGCGTCAGCCGTGCCAAGCGCGGTCTATTCCATCGCCCGGTCCGCGCAGGTACTCGATCTCCGCGGAGGTTTTTCCACAGTCTGGTCGAAACGGTTCACGAGCAAGGTTCGATCCAATTGCCGGAAAGCGGAACGACGGGGCGTTGTTGTCGAGTCGGACAGCACTGGACGACTGATTCCTGTCTTCGACGTACTGTACCGGAAATCCGTCGAGAGATGGGCTCAGGAGAGACGTTATCCGTTAACGTTGATGCGCTGGCTTGCTCAACGCCATCATCCGCTGAGCAAGTTTGCAACGGTAGCCCGCACATTGGGTGAGCGTTGCAGTGTTTGGATAGCGTGGCGGCAGGGCGAGCCTATCGCCGGCATAATCAGTTTGACGAGAGGTCCGCGAGCCACCTACTGGCGGGGTGCGATGGACAAAGAACGTTCACGGGGCACCGGCGCGAACGAACTTCTCCATCGTTGCGCGATTGAGTCCGCATGCGCAGGTGAACGGCAGAGCTATGATTTCGGTCTATCTCAAACTGCCGAACTGATGAAGTTCAAGAGTACTTTTGGGGCGGACGAGGTCCCCGTGCACATCTACTACTTCGAGAGAATTCCAATGGCGGCTACCGAAATCAAGTGTTACGACGCGGCCAAGCGGGCTGTCCGAGGTGTGATGCAGCTGAATGATCGCAGTTCTTGAACCTCGGTGAAGGATCGGTTGTGCGAGATGGCGCGGTAGTGCTGATACTGGCGGTGTCGCGCCATGGGAGGGCGTCGCGTACCCCCTCCTCGACGACCGGAGGCGACATGTGCAGGTTCTCACGCGGCGTGTTCCCACCGCGGCCGCTACCGTGCGTTCGCATGAGGCACATCCAGACCACCGTTTCGGGTCGGTGGGTTTGGTGACAGCGCTTGACGATGGAACCCCCACCACCACCGCGCGGAACTCGGCCACCGTTGCCGCTTGGACGCTGGTCAGCAGGGCCACCGGCTTGCTCCGGGTAGTCGTGATCGGCGCGGTGCTCGGACCCACCTATTTCGCCAACTGCTTCCAGGCCGGCTACGTCGTGCCGAACATCGTGTTCACGTTGATCGCCGGGCCGATACTGGCGATGGTGCTGGTGCCCGGCGTGGTCCGCGCCATCGGCGCCGGGGGTCTACCCCGGGCCCGAGAGGTGCTCGGCAGGGTGGCCGGGTGGCTACTCGTGGTCTCGTCCGCGGTCGTCGTGTTGCTGATGATCGTCGCCCCGGTGGTTGCCTGGACGCTGAGCCTCGGGATCTCCGATCCCGCGCAACGGGCCCGGGGGTTCTGGCTGACGACGCTGTTGGTCCTGCTAGTCGCACCGCAGGTCCTGCTGAACTGCCTGGCATATCTCGGCATGGTCGCGCAACGGGCGCGTGGGCGCTTCGCGCTCGCGTCCGCCGCGCCGGCCGTGGAGAACATCGTCCTGATCCTGACGGTGGTGCTGGCCGGCTGGTATTACGGGACGGGCCTTGACCTCGATCACGTGCCGGTCGACATGGTCGTGGTACTCGGGGTGGGCAGTGCTTCGGCGGTAGCGCTGCACGCGGCGTTGCAGCTGTTCGGTGCGGCGCGGGTGGGCCTGTTGACTCGCCCGTCGATGCGCTGGAAGCAGGACCCTGAGGCCGTCGCGGTGACCCGCCGGTTGGCGCGCTCGGTCGGCGTGGCGGCTTGCCCGGCAGCGGCGATGTACGTGCTGCTCGCGCTGGCCGGCTCGGTGCCCGGTGGCGTGTTCGTCGTGCAACTGTCCTATGCGGTGTTGTTTTCGTTGTCCTACGTCAGTGCCCGCGCGGTATCGATGGCCGCGCTACCGGGGTTGGCACACGCCGCCCATCAAGAGGACGCCGCCACGTTCGGCTCGACGTGGCGCCAAGGGTTGTCCTATGCCGTGATCGCCAGCTTGCCGCTGCTGGTGTTGCTCGCCGTGTTCTCCGGACCAACCGCGAACATTCTCGCCAATGGCGAGTTGCGCCATGCTGCCCTGATCGGTCCACTCGCGGCCTGCCTGGCGGTAGTGGCGGTAGCCCAGCTGGTCGGCGGAATGTCCGACCTTGGTAGCCAGGCGCTATACGCGCGGCTGGACGACCGCATTCCGCGGCGAGCCAGCGAGGTGGCTTTCGTTGTGACAGTGGTGGTCGCTGCCGCGGCGCTGCTCCTGCCGGCCGATGGGTCGCGCCTCGTCTGGCTTGTGGTGGCCATCCTGGCCGGTGAGCTAGCCACCGCCGGGATGGTGCTGACTCGGCTGCGCCGGGTGATCCGGCCCGAGCGGTTCATCGAACTCCGGGCCCTTGCCGGCGCGCTCGTCGCTACGGTCGCGATGGTGCCGGTGGCTGCCGCGGTGTGGTGGATCCAGCATGTCCTCGGCGGCGGCCAACTCAGCAGTCTCGCAGTTCTCACCCTAGGCGGAATCGCCGCGCTCGGGGTCTATGCGCTAGTGCTACGGGTCACCATGGCACGACGGACCGGGGAGGCTTGATGATTCGAACTCCGGCCGGCGCCGATGCGGCTGGCTGGACTTTCTAGACTTTCCAGATTGAAGTATCGAGAGAGGTCGACCACATGGTGCTTTCTCACGCTTATCGCTTGTCTATTGAAGCGGAAGGTGTAGATGCTCGTCGCGCTTGGGAAGATCTGGTGGCCCATGACGAGCGCATCGCGCTGTCGAAGACGCCCGAGTGGATTGACTGCATATGCAGTTCCAGTCGCTTCTCGGACGCAACTTTGCTGTTCCGGGGAGAAGATGGAAGACAGCTGATCCTACCTCGTCTGCGGAAGACCGGAACGCCTTCCTTCCTGGGACTATTCGAATCACCGCCACCCGGTTGGGGTCTTGGTGCTGATGCGAGTGGTCTCCTCAGCGAAGGAGGTCCAGCGTCGGCCGGCCAGACCTGGGCGCTGATCCAGGAGATCCGGGGCCACCCAGGCCTGCGTACACGCGTCATGGTGGGGCAGGACGACGCCGCGGTATGGGCGTCGGTAGTTCCGGGCACAACATATTCCACCGCCCGGACTGCGCAGGTGCTCGATCTGAGCGGTGGTTTTTCTACGGTGTGGTCGGAACGGTTCACCAGTAAGGTACGATCTAATGCGCGGAAGGCAGAACGACGCGGCGTTGTTGTGGAGTCGGACAATACTGGACGGCTCGTTCCGGTCTTCGACATGCTGTATCGGAGTTCCGTCGCCAGGTGGGCTCAGGAGCGGGGTCAGCCGTTATCATTGATGCGCTGGCTCGCGCAGCGCCGCGAGCCGCAGACCAAGCTCGCGACAGTGGCACAGAGGATGGGCGAGCGTTGCACCGTGTGGATAGCGTGGCGGGGAGATGAGCCTCTCGCCGGCATTTTCGTCCTTACGAAGGGTCCGCGGGTTACCTACTGGCGGGGGGCGATGGACAAGGAACGAGCGCGCGGCACCGGCGCGAACGAACTCCTCCACCGTTGCGCGATCGAGGCCGCATGCGCTGATGAACGACAGAGCTACGATTTCGGCCTATACCAGACTGAAGAGCTGAAAAGATTCAAGAGTACCTTTGGAGCGCGGGAGGTTCCCGTACACGCATACTACTTCGAGAGACTTCCCACCGCAGCTGCCGAAATGAAGTGTCACAACGCCGCCAAGCAGGCAGTGCAAGCCCTAGCGCGGCTTGCGCGCACAGGTAGGTGACACCGCCGGGAGCCGATTCCAGCAGCTCCACCAAGTCGCGGGAGTTGTTCGCGCACGGTCACGAAGCTTCGGTACAGCAGTCGCGTTGCCCCCTGGATGCTGCACATCGCTGTCGTTGGAGCGCCAGGCACGCGCTCGACATGAACGCTCAGTAGTCGCCAGGTCACCCCTTGACATCACCTGAAATCCGCTCTAAAGTCACTCGCGGTCGGGGACCGTACCCGTTTGAGGGGGATCGACCTGTACCAATCTGAACGTTGAGCATCAACTGTATCGGCACGAGTAGGTTGCCCGGTTTAGCGCTCCGGTTCTCAGGTAGACCGCGTTCTCTTACCGTCCAATTCGCCCTGAGCTGCTGCGCTGATTCCGTGCTGATCGCCATTGCTGGGCCGTGTCATCAGACGATGTCTGTACTCATTTTAGGTATCCGCCCTGGCCCGGCTCACCGGGAGGCTTTGTTAAGCAGGGAGCCGCGTAATGAATGTTCGCTGGTTGCACTCGCACCGGATTTTAGTGGCGTCGCTGGTGGCTGCCGTGCTCGTGGTGGGACTGCTGACTATCCTGGTGATTCGCCAACAGCAGAGCCAGGCGAGTCAGGTCTTCCTTGAAGCGGGGGGCAGCGTAGGCGCTCATCCCTTCGTACCAGTACTTTCCCCACCCCGAACGACGGGTGGAAACCCCGGTGGCGACGGTGCCTCCGTTCAGACGACCTCAGGCGCGGACGGTCGGGCATCCACAGATCCAGAGAGGCTTATCTCTTACCTAGGGGCCCACCCGCAAGCCGCGACGGCCTGGGTGCAAGCACTTGATTCCGATCCCACGTTAAGCTGGAGCGGTGGGAATCGAGTCGATGTTGAGCAGATCCCTGCCTATATTCATGAACTCGCGCCGCGCAACCTCACCGAGGACTTGGAGGTCACCGATTACCAATTCGTCAACGGTAGATCGGTCGCCGTGCACTCGATTCTGGAGAGAGGCTCTGCTGTCCTTGTAGACGCCAGGGGCGTGTCCCGGGTGCGATGCCTGAGTGGTAACCCGTTGGCTCCCATGATCCGGCTCAAGGGGGCGCCAATCTATCGGGGCACCCGGTGGCCCGGTTTCCAGCCGAAACGGGTCATCGTTGTCCAAGGTGGTCCGCAGCGTACGCACGACGAATATTACGAGGACGAGCACCGTCGGCAGATTGCGGACTGTCCGTACGGTAAGTACCGAGGCGATGACGGCCGGTGTTACGACTCGGGTCAGCCGGGGCGGCTAGACGCGCGTGGGCTACCGGATGAGCCGGAGCAAGCCGATCAGCCGATGCGACGTGATGAGCCGATGCGACCGGACCAGTCGACGCGGCCAGATCAGTTCCAGCAGCCTGACTCGGCGAAGCGGCCACACCCAGTGGAACAGCCTGCCAGGGCAGAGCAGCCCGACCCGGCGAAGAAACCTGACCAGGCAAAGAAACCCGACCAGGCGAAGCAGCCTGACCCGGTGAAACAGCCCGACCCGGCGAAAAAACCTGACCAGGCAAAGAAACCCGACCAGGCGAAGCAGCCTGACCAGGTGAAACAGCCCGACCCGGTGAAAAAGCCTGACCAGGCAAAGAAACCCGACCAGGCGAAGCAGCCTGACCCGGTGAAGCAGCCCGACCAGGCGAAAAAGCCTGACCAGGCGAAAAAGCCTGACCGTCCCGCACAAGAGGAACAGCCCGGGAAACCCGACAAACCCGGGCAGCCAGATAAAGCAGGAACAGCCGAGCCAGCCCAAACAGCCGGATAAAACCCGGACGATTCGATAAGTGCGAGATCATCTACGACGCCAGGGTGGGCGACGCCCGCAGGTCGCGGCCGTAGGGCGGCGGTCGGGGGCTACCTCGGCGTTGTTGGACCAACTCGCCGAGGCGATGCAGCGAGGTGCACCGGCGCGGACCGAGATGATCAGTACTGCCACCCGTGGGCTGAGCGCTGTGAGCCTGACCGGGGTGACCCCCTCGGTGCTGCTGGAGGTGGCCTTGGTCGAGGCCAGGGCCGGGTGGAGCGAGGGTGGCATCCCCATCGGGGCGGCGCTGTTCGCGTCGACGGTGGCCTGCTTGGGCGCGGCCACATCCGTAGGGTGCAAGACGACGACCCGGCCATGCACGCCGAAACGGCCGCATTCAGGGCGGCGGCAGTCCCGGATGAACGACGTGCGACGGCTCTTCCTGCCCCCAGGGATGATCTTACGCGTTGGGAGCCACCGCCTCGTCGGACTAGCCTCAATGCATGGGCACGATCGAACTGGGCGCAACACCGAACTGGCGCACCGAGGGCGTGCGGGTCATCCCCGGCGACGCGCTGGACACCAACACTGCGCAGACACCGGGGATGACCCGCGCCGCGGCGGTCACCCATGACCGGACGGGCTCGGCGAAGCTGTGGGCCGGAACCGTCACGATCCATCCCGGCGCGAAGACCGGGGCGCACCATCACGGCGAGCTGGAGAGCGTGATCTACGTGATCCGCGGCCGGGCCCGGATGCGGTGGGGCGCGAACCTCGAATTTACCGCCGAGGCCGGCCCGGGCGGGTTCATTTTCGTGCCGCCGTTCGTGCCGCACCAAGAGATCAACGCCTTCGACGACGAGCCGCTGGAATGCGTGGTGACCCGCAGCGGACAGGAGCCGATTGTGGTCAACCTGGACATCGACGGGGTGTCCGAGCCCGAAAATGTGTCCTGGGTCGATCCGGCCCACCCGGTGGCTCACTGAATACCGTCAAAGCGGCGGGTTGGACGCCAGACCCACCCGGCTGCGCAGAATCAACGAGATGAGCATGCAGGACCGGACCGACCAGAGCTAGCATGATTACGGAAGGTCACAACCATGGCGTTCGAACGGTCCAGGAGCGTGAGCTGCCGTTGACCGCTCGGTGATGAAGGTCCTTCTTGACTCCTCTCTCGCATCGTGTTGCGCAGTTGCTGCGTGACGCTGGCATCGACGTACTCATGTCGGTGCATGGTGACGGATACCTTGCCGCTCGCTCCCGCGATGCGCAGATCAGTGCAGCACCGCGTTAATCCTTCGGGGGTTCGTTCTGCCATGTGGTCGGGTCGTTGTGGTAGCGGCCGCGGGCGCGGCCGAGCAGCTTGTTCGGGGGTGCCGGTCAGGGTTCCCGTCGGCGGGAATGTGTCGTGGTAGCCATCGACGGCGGCCTGGCAGAGGGCGAATTCTCCTTGATCAGCCAGGCTGAGGTAGCGCAGCTGGCCTGGTAACTGCACCGCCGGTAGGCCTGCCACTATGCCGACGTGGCCGTTGCAGTGTGATCAACGGGGATGCATTGCGCCGCGTCGTCGGCGGCCTGGCCATGATCCACGCTGAGCACCACCGCTTAATCGGACGGTGTCCGGTGTCCCCGCAGACGCCCAGGTCGCGGGCACCGTCGCATCGGCCACCGCGGCCACACCTGGATCAACCCCCGAAGGATTAACGCGGTGCAGCACTAGTCGGTCGTCACCGCGTACGCCGAGCTGGTCGTGACCGTCAGATCCGGCGGCAAGGCGTGCGCCGCGTAGCCTTGAGTGGCCTCTTCGCCGAGGTTCACGCCCCGAGGTCGCTCCCCGGGGCATCGGCGGGGGACCTATCTTGGCGATGGATGGTGCTCGGTGGACGTTGACGACGATTCGCGCACTACGGGCCGGCGGTTGCGGCAGATCCGGCAGGCTCGCCGCAAGTCCCTGCGTGTGGTCGCTGGGCTGGCCGGGATCTCCGCTGGGCACCTGTCGAGGATCGAGACGGGGGAACGTGCGCTGGACCGACGCTCCCTGGTCGTGGCCCTGGCAGATGCATTGCAGGTCGCCCCTCCGGAGCTAACTCGGTACGCCGGCCGACGGTGGTTCCGACGCCGCTGTCGAGGCCGTGCGGCGCGCGCTGCTGGCGGTCAACCACGACCAGCCCCACGGCCAGGTCGTTGCGGTGGAGACGCTGCGGGCCCGGGTCATGGCAGTGCTCGACGCTCGCTGTCGCTGCGATCGGCAAGCCGAAGCCGCCGCGGCGCTGCCGGACCTCATCCGGGATCTGCACACCACCACCGGCGGCGGCCGTGACGTCGCCGAATTGCTGGAGCTGACGGTGCTGCTGCACACCCAGGGCACCAGTGCGTGGCTACGGGTCGTGGGTGGCCCGCTGGATCTTCGATCCCAGGCCGCTGCCTTGGCTCAGCGGGCGGCGCGCGACCGCGATGCCCCGACCTCGCTGGGTATCGCCACAGTCGGCTCTGTAGCGGTGATGCTCACCGCCGGAGCGTTCGACCTCGCACAAACCACGCTCGACTCGGTGACCGTCCCGACGAGCAGCCCGGAATCGACCCAGCTGGCGGGCATGCTCGCACTGTCCCGCTCGCTGGTGGCTGCGGCGGACAAGCGCCCCGGTGATGTGCAACCCCCGTTGGAGCACGCGGCGGAGCTCGCGGAGCGCACCGGAGAGGGCAACGCCTACTGGATGGGGTTTGGGCCGCTGAACGTGGCGCTGTGGCGCATGTCCGGGGCACTGGAAGGCGGCGATCCCGAACGGGCGGTGGCCACCGCCGAAGGCCTGCGCCCACAGGCCCACCCGAACGTACCCCGCCGCGCCGCGTACTGGGTGGACTACGGCCGGGCGCTAGCCCGAATGCGGGGACGCCACGGTGACGCGGTGATGGCGTTCCGGCGCGCTGAGACGATCTCGCCGTTACACCTGCATCGCAGCCCTATGGCACGGGACACGCTCGCCGAGCTGCTCGCCCACTCAAAGCGCGACACCATCGACCGGGAGCTGCGGGGCATGGCCTACCGGGCTGGTCTACCGGTGTAGCCCGTTTCGGGCACTGTTGCCGCACCGCAACACCCGGGGCGACCGATCGGTGACGGTTACCGATCATGGCCGAAACCACCACACCGCCCGATAGCATCCTGAGCTGGTACCTGCGCTCTGTGCTCGACGCCGACACCCACCGTGGCCGCATGCGTGGCGATGACACGGTGCTGGCGCGCTGCGGGCTCAGTTTCACGCCCCGGCCGACGTTGCGGATAGCGGGGCAGCCACCCGCCGGGGCAGTCACCCGCCGGGGCACTGGTCGCGGGCCCGCTGGCGCTGCGGGGCAACCCACCGGACCCGGAGCAGATCTGCCGGGACTGCCAGTGCGGTGATGCCCGGTGAGCGATTCCGGAGCTGGTGGTGCTGCGGGTGCACGCGGCAGGCGAGGGTGCCGACGTGACCGGGCAGGGTCTCCTGTCCCGGTTCCACGCGGAATCCGGCCTCCGTCGTCTGCCCCAGGGGGTCGGCGATCCGGAGGTAACGGCGATGATGGGGAGCGAAGCCCCGCTGCACCGCGCGTGCTCCTGCGTCACCGGCGGCGCGGGCCCTGACGAGATCTTCGGCGGGTTTCTGCGTCACAAGGCGTCCAGACCGCGCTCCCCGGTTCGCACCCGGACCACGGTCTCAACCGGAGTGACCCAGATCTTCCCGTCCCCGATCTTTCCGGTCCGAGCCGCCTCGATCAGCGCGTCGATGGTCTTGTCCACCTGCGCCTCGTCCACCACGACCTCGACCCGAATTTTGGGCACGAAGTCCACCGCGTACTCCACGCCCCGGTAGACCTCGGTGTGTCCCTTCTGCCGGCCGTAGCCCTGCGCCTCGCTGACCGTCATCCCGAGCACGCCGAGGCGCTCCAGCGCGACCTTGACGTCGCCCAGCGTGAACGGCTTGACGATCGCGGTCACCAGCATCATGTCGCGCTCTCCTCGTGAGTCACCGGGCGGGACGGCAGCACCGTGCCGTGGCCCGTCGTGGTGAGCGGCGAGAACTCGTACGCGTTTTCGGCGTGCTCGGCTTCGTCGATGCCCTCGGCCTCGACCTCGGGGGTCACCCGGAACCCCATCGTGACACGGACTAGCCAGGCGAGTCCCAAGGTGACCACGAATGCGTACCCGGCGGCCACCAGCACCCCGACGGCCTGCCTGCCGATCTGGCCGCCCCCGCCCCCGTAGAACAGCCCGTTCGCGCCCGCGGAGTTGACGGCGGTGGTCGCGAACAGCCCGGTCAGCAGCAGCCCGACCGCTCCGCCTACGCCGTGGATGGCGACCACGTCGAGCGAGTCGTCGTAGCCCAGCCGGTACTTGAGCCGGATCGCGAGCTGGCAGATCACGCCGCAGGCCAGCCCGATGACGATCGCGCCGAACGTGTCGACGTAGCCGCATGCCGGGGTGATGCCGACCAGCCCGGCGATGGCAGCCGACGCCGCGCCGAGGCTGCTGGGGCGACCGTCGAGGCGGTGCTCGACGACCAGCCACGCGAGCACTGCGGCCGCCGGCGCGACCGTGGTGGTGAGGAACGCGTTGGCCGCGACCGCATTCGCGGCGAGCGCTGAACCCGCGTTGAAGCCGTACCAGCCGAACCACAGCAACCCGGAGCCGAGCAGCGTGGCCGGCAGATTGTGTGGGCGCATCGGCTCGCGTGGCCAGCCCCGGCGCCGGCCCAGGATCAGCGCCAACGCCAGCGCGGACATCCCGGAGTTGACCTCGACCGCCGTGCCCCCGGCGAAGTCGAGCACGCCCAGCCGGTTCGCCAGCCAGCCGCCGTGGGCTCCGGAGAAACCGTCGACCGCGAAGATCCAGTGGGCCAGCGGGACGTAGACCCCCACCGTCCACAGCGCGATGAACACCGTCCAGGACCAGAATCGCGCCCGGTCGGCGATAGCCCCGGACAGCAGCGCCGCGGTGATGATCGCGAACATCAGCTCGAACATGGCGAAGGCCGCCAGCGGAATACCTTTCCCGACCACCACCCCGGGCACCCGCAGGCCGGCGAAGCCGAACCCGCCGATCAGCCCGGCATGGGAGTCACCGAACGACAGCGAGAAGCCGAACAACACCCAGATCAGCCCGACGACGCCGAGGGTCACCATGCTCATCATCATCATGTTGAGCGCGCTGCGGGCCCGCACCATGCCTGCGTAGAAGAAGGCCAGGCCCGGTGTCATGAGCATCACCAACGCCGCACAGCCAAGCACGAACGCCGTGTTTCCGCTGTCCATCTCCGGATTATCGTCCGTTGGTTGCAGCCGTGGGGGCGCTCTGCTCACCGACGCCGGCGCCGTCCTCGGCGGAGCTGCAAACGGTTCGTTTGTGGGGTGCTAGTTCGCGGGCCTACTGACAGTCACCCTGGGTATGCAGGTCGAGGGCGAGGCCATCGCCACCCTTCCCCAGCAGCGCGCTCCCTCTAATTTGAGCCGCTCGGCTGCCGGACCACGACCCTGTAGATCGCGTTGTCTCGCTGAGGTGCCTTATCGCGTGGGGAGCCGGACGACGGTGAGGAAGAACTCGTCGATCCGGCGGATGACCTCCATGAAGCAGGTGAAGTCGACGGGCTTGGTGACGTAGGCGTTAGCGTGCAGGTTGTAGCTGCGCACGATGTCCTCCTCAGCTTGGGAGGTGGTGAGCACGACAACGGGGATTCTGCGCAGCTGTTCGTCGGACTTGATCTCGGCGAGTACCTCGCGGCCGTTCACCAGCGGCAGGTTGAGGTCGAGCAGGATCAGCCCGGGTCTGGTTGCGCCCACGTGCTCGCCCTCGCGGCGAAGGAACCGCAGCGCGGCGGCGCCGTCTGTGACGACGTGCAGCGGGTTGCGGATCCGGTGGTGTTCGAAGGCCTCCTGGGTCATGAGCACGTCACCCGGGTCGTCCTCGATGAGCAGGATGTGTACGTCGTACGGCGGGTTAGTCATCGCCGGGCGCGGTGGTCACTGGGTCGGTCATCGCGGTACCTTCCTCGGATCGGGTAATGGCGGGCAGGGTGAAACAGAACGCTGACCCCGATGTCGTGTCGGGGTCGAGCCAGATTCGTCCGCGGTGGTAATCCAGGATCTTTCGGCACAGCGCCAGTCCGATGCCGGTACCCGGATAGGCGTCCTTGCTATGCAGCCGCTGGAAGATGACGAAAATCTTCTCCGCATAGGCCGGCTCGATGCCGATCCCGTTGTCGCTCACTCGGAATGACCAGAAGTCGTCATCGAGCTGGACGCCGACGTGAATCTGTGGTGGTTGTTCGCAGCAGAACTTGATCGCGTTGCCGAGCAGATTTTGGAACACCGTGGTAAGTAGGGCCGCCTCGCCGACCACCGTGGGCAGCGGGTCACGGGTGATCCGGGCTCCAGTTTGGGTGATCACCTCGTCGAGGTTGCGGACAGCCTGGGTGAGCACCTCATCGCAGTCCAGCTGCGACCACGTGGCGGTGGCGGTGCGTCCGACCCGAGAAAACGCGAGCAGGTCGTTGATCAGCACGCTCATCCGGCGGGCGCCGTCCACGGCGAAGTGGATGTACTGGCCGGCGCGATCGTCGAGTTGGCCGGCATAGCGTTTGGCCAGCAACTCGCAGAAGCTCGACACTTTGCGCAGCGGTTCCTGCAGGTCGTGGCTCGCGACGTAGGCGAACTGCTCGAGGTCGGAGTTGGAGCGCTGCAGCTCAGCGGTCTGGACATCCAGGCGTCGGTTGAGGGCCTGCACCGTCGTGAGTTCGGCCACCATCTGACGGCGCATGCTGTCGATGTCGGTGCCCAGTTCGACGAGTTCGCGGGGTCCCTGCCCGTTGACCTGACGCCCGAACTGTCCAGCAGCGACGATGCGGACCTCGCCGGCCAACCTCTCGACCGGAATAGTGATAATGCGATGCACCCAGATTCCGATCGTGAGGAGCAGCACCAGCAGGCCAGACCCAATGGCGAGCCAGCCCACGAGCAGGGTGTTCGCCGCAGAGTCCAGGTCGTCACGGGCGTTGGCGCGGGCCTCGGTCAGCCCGGTTTGCTGGCGCTCGAACGCGGCGCGGAGGGCATCGAACCGGGCCTTGCCTTGCGCGGGGTCAACGTTGGCACCGCCCGGACCGGAGGCGGTCACCGCAGCGATCGTGGGTTCAGCGTAGTCGGCTCGCCAGGCCTGTATTCTGCCGAGAACCGCATCAAGGCCGGTGGTCAGTTCCGGGCGTGATTCGGCGGTGCCAAGGCGGCGCAGGGTGGCAAGCGCGGCGTCTTCTTCTTGGCGGCCCTGCTGGTAGGGGGCGAGGAACTCCCGGTTGCCGGTAGTGACGAAGCCGCGGACTCCGGTCTCCTGGTTGACCAGCGCCGCCGACAGTGCCTGCGCACCCAGCAACGCCGGGTCGAGCTGATCAACCATGACCGCGCGAGCCGTACTGAGCTGGGCTAGCGCCAGCGCGCCAGCCGCGATCGCCGCGACCGCAGCACCCAGGCAGACCGCTCCGATCACCCCCAGCCAGCGCCGCAACGACCAGCCGCTCCGCGCGTCACCCGGCTGCTGCGGCAGGTGGGCAGCGCCGGACGGCTCACCGGGGCCCCGACGATGCCCAGGGTCGGGGTCCGTTGGGCATGCGGATGTCGGGTCAGCCATCCTCCCGCTCCTCGTACCGGGATGAGTAGGTCAGCATCACCACTGCCACATCGTCGGTGTTCCCGGGGTCGAGCTGGCGAACAGTCTCGACCAGCCCGTCCACTAGCTGCTGCGGATCCTGATCGGACAGCGCACGCTGAGCACCAACAAGGCCGAGGAGGTCCTCCACTCGCAACCACCGCTTGCCGCCGAACCGGCACTCGATCAGGCCGTCGGTGTAGAGCAGGAGCTCCCACCCCGGGCAGAGCCCGATCTGGGCCGGCGACCAGACATAGTCCGGATCGATGCCCAATGGCAGCCCGTGCGGCACGGCTGGCACTTCTCTCTGCCCGTTGTCGTCAAGCAGCAGCGGCGGCGGATGCCCGGCTGACCAGACCATTACCCCGCCGCGATCAGGCGAGATCCGCACCGTGCACACCGTGGTGAATAGGTCCGGCCGGTGCCGCTCGTGGATCAACAACTGCTGCAACATGGGCAGGATCTCCTGCTCCGGGTGCCCGGCCAGCACCAAGGTCCGCCACGCGATGCGCAGGCACACCCCCAGCGCGGCCTCGTCGGGTCCGTGCCCGCAGACGTCGCCGATTACCGCCCACACCGACCCGTCGAGGGTCTGCACGACGTCATAGAAGTCCCCGCCCAGCAGCATCCGCCCACCGCCGGGCCGGTACTGGGCGGCGTAACCCACCGCCGGATCTGTGATCAGCGGGGCGGGCAGCAGACCCCGGCTGAGCCGGACGTTCTCCGCGGCCAGCAACTGCGCCTCGGACAACTCCCGGGCGACCACCTCGGCCCGGCGCCGCTGCACCGCGTACCGGATTACCCGTTCCAGGCTGCGTCCGTCGATCTGACCCTTGACCAGGTAGTCTTGGGCGCCAGCGCCCACCGCAGCCACACCCTGCCGCTGGTCATCCAGGCCGGTCAGCACTACCACTGCAACCGCACCACGCCGCAGCAGCCGGCGCAGCCCGTCCAGCCCGCTCGCGTCGGGAAGCTGCAGATCCAGCAGGACACAGTCCGTACTCGCTGACCACAGCCGCTCGGCCGCACCCAACGACGGCGCCCACATCAGATCCACCGGCGTCGCGGCGTCGGTCAACAACTCCCGCACCAAGACGGCGTCACCCTCATCGTCCTCGACCAGCAGCACCCGCAACGTCGCAGTGGAAGACTCCTCAGCGCTCATCCTGGTCGGAGTGCGGCGAGTGACTCGAATCCCGATAGTTCGATCAGTCGGCGGGTGGGCGAGTCGAGTGGCACGATGAGTTCCAGCACGATCCGCAGTGCCCGGAGTCGGGAGGC
>JALYTS010000131.1:0-10617 GCA_030854185.1 Actinomycetota bacterium
CGAGTTGATCGGCGTTCCCATCCCCCTCACCCTCGCCAACACGTAGCCACCAAAATCAGCCTGACCGACGCCGAACCCCCAGCTCACAGCCACACACGCCCACGAAGATCAAGTAAGTTCGGCCTAGAGTCTGCGGGTGCTGCCGATGCTGTGGCAGTCGTGGTGCCGCGGTTGGCGCCCGGCGTCGAGCTGATCGGGGAGTATCAGGGGTCTGGCTTTCAGGAGCCCAAGTACATCGTGCGTCGGGCTGATGATCAGGTCATCCAACTGCCTCGGCTGTTGTATCTGCTGGCGACCAACCTGGACGGTCAGCGGGATCTGGCGCAGGTGGCTGATGCGCTCAGTGTCGAGTTCGGTCAGGTGCTACAGCCGCAGCAGGTGTCGTACCTGATCGACGACAAGCTTGCGGCCGGCGGGGATCGTCGCGGCCGATCCGCAGGCTGCTGACACCGACGCGCCGAAGTCGGCGAGATCGGATCCGTTGCTGGCGTTGAAGTTCCGGGTGGGAGTGGTTTCTGAGCGGGTGGTGTGGCGCATCGCCGGGCTCTTCGGCCCGATGTTCTGGCCGCCGGTGATCCTGGCCGCGTTGGTCGCGTTTGTCGGGCTGGATGTGATGATCCTCGTCCGGGGTGGCGGGGCCCAGATCGTGCCCAGCGCGTTGGCGATGGTGTACCAGCCGGCGTCGACGCTGCTGGTGCTGGCGATGGCACTGGCCTCGGGGGTGTTTCACGAGTGCGGGCATGTCAGCGCCTGCCGCTACGGCGGCGCCCGGCCCGGGAAGATGGGGCTCGGGTTGTACCTGGTGTGGCCGGCAATGTACAGCACGGTCACCGACTCCTACCGGCTGTCCCGAGCCGGTCGGCTACGCACTGACCTGGGCGGGGTGTACTTCAACGCGGTGTTCATCGCCGGGATGGACCTCGTGTACCTCCATACGCCGTCGCCGTGGCTGCTGGTGGCCATCATCGTGCTGCACATCGAGACCGCGACGCAGTTCCTACCGATGATCCGCCTCGATGGATACTACATCCTCAGTGACTTGATCGGGGTGCCTGACCTGTTCAGCTGGATGGGGCCGGTGATGATGAGCATGATCCCCGGGCGCCCCGCTCATCCCCGGCTGGTGCAACTCAAGCCCTGGGTCCGTCGGACGATCACCCTGTGGATAGCGATAGTGGTGCCCTCGATCGTTTACTGGGTGATCGGGTTCCTCATCGTCGTCCCTCGGGTGTTGCCAGTGGTGTGGCATAGAGTGGTCGAGTTGATCCCGGAGGTGGGCGTGGCGGCGGCGGCCGGACACGCCGCGGAGGCCACTTTGGATGTGGCGGACCTCATCCTGCTGGTGCTGCCCTGGGTCGGGTCTTTGCTGCTGCTGAGCATGATCGTTCGCTGGCCGGTGGAGGCGATGCTGGCTCGTTGGGGTCCACCGCGCTTCCGCTTGCGGGGGCGAAGTGACCTTGCAAAATCCGCTCGACCAGAGCCCACCCCGTCTGGGTGATCAGCATCCGGCGACCTGGGGTCGCCGTCCGTGCAGGATTGTCCCGCTCCACGGTTGAACAGCTCGGGGTGGGGCGGCACCGGGTCCGCCTCCAGCGCCCGGCACCATCGAGTGAACACCGCGCGCACCGCCTCGACCCGCTCGGCGAAGCGGCGCAACCCACTGCTGCTGTCCACCGCAAGCCCTGCTCGAGAGCAGTGTAGCGAAGCGAGCGGCGCTGTTGCCGGCCTTGCTTAGGGCTAATCCGGTGTGATCGATGAGACCCCGGAGGTCTGTTGGTGGGTGATTTGTGGAGCGCCGCGGTAGCGCAGCTCGGATGCTCCATCCGCGGTGGCGGAGAGGGTGTCGCTGACTGTGACGGTGGCTTGGCTGGCTCCAGATAGCAGGGCGTCGAGGTCAGCGACTGTCAGCCCTTGGTCCCGCAGCTGGCTGGTACCCGCCACGGTGAGGTGTAGAGACCCGGCACGCCCGGAGAGCGCCATCAAACTGGCTCCCGACTCCGAGGCCTCGAGGTGATCGACCCCGACCGAGCCGGTGATCTCGCTGACCCCGTTGACGAGGAGCTGCAGCGCCGACCCCGTCACCGGCGAGCCCAACGTGACCTTGCTGACGCCGTCGGCGGCCAGCCGATCGAGCTGGCCTACGGTCACCTCGGCGATGAGCGTGGCGTTGCGGACCCTCGCGCCCGGCTTGATCCCCAGACGTAGCTCGTGACCGGTGACGGTGGCTTCGATCCGATCGGTCAGGTTGTCATCCATTCTGACTGTCGCCTGCGCGGGACCGCCCATCGTCAGGTGCACTACAAAATTGGCTCCCGCCACCACCGAGGTAACACCGGACAGATCGATGGTGCGGCTGGTCAGTCGACCGGACCCGGCCACCGCATCGGGGTCGGAGTAACTGCCTCCGGATGCACCGTCGACACCGGAAGCGCCATCACTACCGTTGCCGACGCCGGGATTACCGTTCCCGCCGTCTGGGCCATCACTGTTGAAGGTATTGCCATTACCGCCCGAATTACCGCTGTTACCGACACCTCCGTTGCCACCGTTGCCATCGGTCGAGGTGCCCTGGCAGCCGGCCAGCAGTGCGGCAGCGGCCATGATCGCCGCCGCCTGCCCTACCCGAATCGTCCGCCACCGTGGACGACGGTGCGTGGCCGTCCGCCTCACAACCGCCCCGTCTGCAATCGTGCCGGACCGCACCGGGCATTGCACCAGTCGTCGCACGTCCATGCCAGCAACGATAGTGACCCAACGCAGGGAAACCACAAGAAAATGATGTTGACCATCGCTAGGGGTCAACCAGATCAGCATTTGCTACAGGTTAGGCGTTTGCGGGACCCCGATCGACAAAAAGTTGTCTATGCCGCGGCGGCGCCGTTGGTGATGCCGAGGTGGTGGAAGAGGGTTTGCATGTTGATGCGGAGGGTTTCGTAGTCGCGGTCGATGCGGGTCCAGTGGGTGGGTTTGCGGCCCATCCAGGGGCTGCGGACGCCGGCGAGGATGGGTGCGATGACGTGGTCGCGTAGCGCCAGGAGGGCGGCGATGGTGCGGGCTGCTGGTGCGGGAACCTGGTAGCGGCGGGATCGACCGGGTTTGATGATGAACTCTGGTGGCCAGGTCGGTGACGGTGAAGCCGGCGGGTGCGGCGGCCAGGGCGAGTACCGCGGTCAGGGCAGCGCGGATCCGGGGTTTGTTCAGGTCGATCCCGCCCACGCGAGTGGCGCCGATCTGGGAGGGCTGCGGCAGCTCATCGAGGGTGTTATCGGGCAGGAAGCCGGTATCGAGGCAGTCCAGCGTGGTGGTGAATCGGTCGACCATGCCGGCGAGCCGGCCGACGATCTCCCCGAAGCGGTCCAGGACCCGGCCGCAGCGCAACTGTTTGGTGTTATGAACGACCGCCTCGAAGCGCAGCACATGTTCGCCTTTGGTGTAACCCTTCAACGTCAAGAGCGTTGTCAGGACCTGACTGTTAGATCGAGCGACCGGCCTGATCCCTACACTGAAATCGTGAACGGGATCGCCAACGCTGTGCGAATTCGCCGGCGCAGCGGTCCCCCGGAGGCCGTCGGTCACTTGCCGGCGAGGTGCCCTGGGCCGGCCGGTCTGAACGGGCTCCACGAGGTCGTCAGCGGCCTGTGCCCGGCCCGGACGATCACGATTGCGAGTGCGTCGCCTGCGGCCGATGAGACGTGGCAAGGTCCCAATTGGTCGACAATCCGAGCCCGTCAGCAAGTCAACCGAGCACCCTGACCGTCCTTTGTCAAGGGACAGCCTGACTTCCCTTGCTCGCCCGGCGCTGCTAACTCTGAGCCAAGCTCGGCGATGCGCTCGCGCGCCCGACCGAGCAGTGAGTCAGACCGCCAGATGGGCATCCGTGCCTGACCCATGCCCGGTTGCGAGTTCCTGACCCATCGATATACTACAAGGTGAACACGAAATTTGAATGGAGCAACATTCTACCGTATGGCCCATCTCTTACCTGGCTAAATGCCTCGCGTCCTCTCCCTGAACAATTCACGGTCGGCGCCTTAGCGCGCATCCACGATGGTCGACCGCCCAGCACGCGCGGTCGAGATCGTATTGAATGAAACGATCAACTCTAGCGGCAGTTAATGTTCACCAACTTGACGGTCCGCATTTAGGATCCCGTAGTCGTCGACGGTTGTTTACTCTTTCTTAACCGCACCCTGAGTGAAACTTTCCATGTCCGGGAGTAAGCATTCAAGAAAGTTTCAGACGGAGAGTGCGGAGGCCGTGACTCAAGTCGGCGCCACGTTAGGCTATTCGGATGGTGTCGCGTCGTTCCAGTTACATGACGGCACAACAGCCGATGTCTACCGTGGCGGGCTCAATGACTCGCTCAAGTCGTTTCCCGATGGGCGAAGCCGCCTGAGGGCAATTTCGTGATCAGTGTGGGACTCGAGCCTACGGATCGATCTTACGCGTCCAGATCGAGTCGCGTGAGGTCACAACTACGGAGGTATTCATGGATCGCAACACCACGCGGCGGCTTGGCGTTTTCGCGTCCTCAGCCGTCCTGGCCACCGGCTTGGTGCTGGCCGCTGGAGGCACTGCCTTCGCCGCCCCCGGCCGCGGCAACGGCGCAGCCGGCGGTATCGGTGGTCCCGGCGGCCCAGGCGGCCCCTGCTTGTCCAATGGGTGCACCGCTGGCAACGGCGCCGTGGGCGGCCTCGGCGGTAACGGCGGCTTCGGCGGCTATGGCATCTACGGCAACGGCGGCAACGGCGGACCCGGCGGAGCGGGTGGTGCCGGCGGAAGCGGCGGCGGCTGCGCCGACGTGTTCTACAGTCCGCTCAACCCTTCTACAGGGTGCACCGCTGGTAACGGCGCCAAGGGCGGAGCGGGCGGAATCGGCGGCGACGGTGGCTTCTCCATCTACGGCAACGGCGGAGCCGGCGGCGTCGGCGGCGTCGGTGGCTTCTCCATCTACGGCAACGGCGGAGCCGGCGGCAGCTGCGTGTCGATCAATTTCTTCTGCGCGGCCGGCAACGGTGCGGCCGGCGGAGCCGGCGGCTTCTCCGCTTTCGGTAACGGCGGCAACGGCGGAGCCGGCGGTAACGGCGGCAATGGCGGCAATGGCGGCAACGAGTTCTAAATCAGTTCCCGCGCCGGGAGGCCACGGCACCGATCCACAAACCAGCAATCGAGTTCCATAGTTCAGTCCTGGACTGAGGGTGAACGAACGTGTTGAGGATGGGCCGGGACGCCGACTCATCCTCAACACGCCGCACCGAGGCCATTACTAGCAATGCGCCTCATGACGGTAACAAGCGTGCCCCATATAGAAGAAACGCAACGGCGAGCTTACGCCGTGTGAGCCGCGCAGTGGCGCTACGCGGCCGACCCGCGGGGCGTACGTCCCGCGCAAGTCAATAAACGAACGCCGACGACGACATAGGAGCGGGGAGACCGGCTCCAACAGCTTTATCTCAACAAACCTAGCACGCGCATGTCACCGACGGCGAGGAGCGAGGGCATCACATGAAAGTCAGGTCATGTCACAACACAATGCAGAGACTCAGGCCGCGACCGCGGGCTGGGCGAGCCACCGCGGTGGCCGCTGCGGCCTCGCTGCGATGGCAGGGATTGCAGTGGCCCAAGTTCAACCGGGTCAGCCGCTGAATCAGCAGCAGAGCCTGGTGCTCCAATCCTTTCAATTCGATCAGCCCGCAAATATTGACCCGTCCGGACCTTCCCGCCAGCTCGTCGAGCAGATTCGCCAGCTGGTCGACCAGCTCTGCCAGTCCGGCCTACCTGGCCAGTCCGACCAATCCAGTCAGCTGCTCGAGCAGCTTCGCCAGCTGGTCGAGCAGGCCGGCCCGTCCGATCAGCCCGATCAGCTGGCTTCGCAGCTTCGCCAGCTGATCGACCAGCTCGGTCAACCCGGCCACCTTGGCCAGTCCGACCAGTTCCGGCAACTGATCGAGCAGCTCCGCTTCGGCCAATCCAATGAGCTGCTTCGCCAGCTACTCGACCAGCTCTGCCCGCTCGGCCAGCTCGGCCAACCGGGCGGCGACGGGGGTAACGGAGGGGCCTCGGCCATCCCGGCCAACCCGGTCAGCCGGGGCAACCAGGGCAGCCCGGCAGCAACGGAGGCGCCGGAGGGGCGGGCGGCGCTGGGCCAACGGGTCCTGATTCACCGAGTAATCGGCGATCCGCTCATCGACAAACACCCAGCTCTACTTTGGAGGGTTCACCATGAAAGGCGTTGTCGCTTCTGCCGTGCTGGCCAGCCTGGCCAGTGGGGCACTCGTATTCTCGGCGCTGCCAGCCGAAACCAGTCCCGGGATCCCAGGGCCCTGTAGCCAATGTGCGGGCATCCCCCACCTGATCGGCGGTAACGGCGGCCCCGGCGGATCCCCCAACGGTAACGGGGGTAATGGCGGCATCGGCGGCGCCGGGGGCATCGGCGCTGTCTTCGGAGGGGCCGGCGGGGCCGGGGGCCCAGGAGGGAACGCCGGCGCTGCCGGTGGGCCTGGTGGCACCAGCGGAACCGCCGGTAACGGAGGTGGCGGCGGTGTCGGCGGATACTTCGGAGGTGCCGGTGGTAAGGGTGGCACCGGTGGAGGCCCTAACGGAGCCGGCGGGAACGGCGGCGACGGCGGAATCATGGGCGGGATGGGTGGCACGGGTGGTCGAGGCCAAGGCACCGGACTCGACGGCAATGGGGGCAACGGCGGAGATGGCGGCGTCGGCGGCGGGATCGGAGGCCTACCCGGTGGCTCGACCGGTACCGGCGATAACGGCGGCGACGGCGGCCTCGTCGGCGGCCCGGGCCTGTGTGGCGGCACGGGCGGCCACGGCAGCCTGGTCAACGGCCCAACCGTTTACTGTCCCTAGCGGATCTTGAAAGGGCGACGGACAGTCCCACGGCCTGATGCTGGCCGTGGGACTCCGGCGTACTGGTCGAGGGGTGTGGCTCAAACCCAGTGTCGTGGAGCGGTCTACGTAACGTTGCAGGAGGGGCGACCGCGCCAGCCACCCCTCCCGTAACCAACGACACCGAATGCGATCATGCGATCGCCCGATGTCACTAGCCCCGCTCTGTCAGATTACTAACCGTCATGAGCGCTGCCACCTTTGCCTGGGGTACCTATGCCATTGCTGTAATTACTGACACCGTCCAGGTAGGGGGAGTTGTCGGTGGACGAGCTGGAGGCGTGGGGGCCGTTGTCTCCCTCGCCGTCATTGCCGGGCGTGCCGGACAAGATCAGGGATAGAAGGGTACGGGCTGGCAGCAGCTCCACAGGCTGTTCCTCAAGCTCAGCAAAGCTCAGTGCGTCAGACATCGATTTCTCCTCTGGGGACCGGGGACAGAACCTGGGTGGTCGTGACGTGACTGTCAGATCGAGCGGCAGGCCAAATACACATCAATCACGACACCCCCTTCGACGACCCACCCGTCCGAACCACCTCGGCTGGCGTAGCTCGTGGAAGCATCGTGACGGGTCGCCAAGGCAGGAGGGTCCGGATCCACCCGTATAGGCTAATACTTTAGGTGATTGGGTGAGGACGTCTCGGTACCGCCGCTATAGCTACTGTTTGAACGCGTGCTCGCACGCACAGTTCCAGGTCCACCAAAGTCACCACATTGGATCACATGAACGTGTGTTGCGATTCGTCCGGAATTGGTCCCGTCGTTTGAGAAGTCTGCTGCCTGATTGCGCTACAGCGGGTGCGCAGCCACCGGACCGGGCGGTGCGCCATCATCCACAGCATGAGCACAGACCCGACCCACGGCAGCAACAGCAAGAAGATCTGCACTGCACCCAAGGCAGCGTCGGGCACGTGACCGGCGGTCGCTGCCGCGCTCACCACCTGACTTGACTCGACGAGTTGGTACCACACCACCGGCAGGACGCGCGGCACGATGAGAAGAAAGCCGATCAACCAGTACAGCAGGTAGGGCACCACGATGAGGACCCATAGGGTGATCGTTCGACGTACCCAGGGCTTGAGCTCCAGCACTCGGGGATGGGTCGCGCCCCCGGGGATGATGCTGGCCAACACCGGCCCCATCCGGCTGAACAGATCGGGTACCCCGATGAGGTCGCTGAGGATGTAGTAGCCGTCCAGGCGGATCATCGGCAGGAACTGGGTGGTGGTCTCGATGTGCAGCGCCACGATCGCGATCAGCAGCCACGGCGCCCCGGTGTAGAGGTAGACCACGCTCATCCCGGCGATGAAGACCGCGTTGAAGTAGACCCCGCCCAGGTCGGTGCGCAGCCGCCCCGCCCGACCCAGCCGGTAGGCGTCGGTGACCGTGCTGTACAGCGCGGGGCCACACCAGATACAGGCCGAACCCCATCACTCCCGGTGTAGCGCCGCCGTAACGGCAGGCGCTGACGTGCCCGCACTCGTGAAACGCCGCCGCGGCCAGAATCAACGCCAGCACCAGCAGTGTCAGCGCCGGCTGGTAGACCAGCGCCAGTGCGCTGGGCACGATCTTCCCCAGACCACCCTGAGCGATGATCAACACGTCCAAGCCGACGAAAGCCGCCAACGCAGCCAGGATCACCGACGGCCAGAACATCGGCCTGAAGAGCCCGGCGATCCGCCACACCATCCGCTCCGGGATCACCCCGACCCGGAACTTCAATACCAACAACGGATCCGACTTCACCGCCGCCGGGACACTGTCCGGCACAGCCCCCGGACCGGCCGCCACGATCCCCGGTGGACGCAACCGGTTGTCAATCAGATAGGCCACCTGCTCCGCCTGCACCGCCTTGCCGAACTCGGCGCTGAGCACCCCCGCCAGCTGCGTCAGGTCCCGTTGACCATCCACATTGGCCGCCAGCAGGTACAACAACCGGGGCAGCTGGATGACCTGCCCGTCAGCCCGACGCAGGATGTACCTGGGTTCCCGGAAACCCGAGCCCTGGTACTCCCCGATCAGCTCGACGCCCTTAGCTAACCGCGGCGCCACACCCACAACAGACCCAGAATCAACCATTACACGCTCACGATCCCGGTTTGCCGGGTGTGCCGAGGCTGATCAGCAGGAGAAGGGTGCGGGCGGGCAGCAACTCTGTGTGCCGCCCGTCGAGCTCGGCAAAGCTCAGTGCGTCAGACATCATTCGTCCTAGAAACGTGTACGGCTGAGCCTCCGCGGCACACCGCCCATGATCATGCCCAGCAGGTGAAACGGATCTGTGTGGGCCCCGCAGCGATGAATGCCCTGGATTCGCAGCCACGATCCGCTGCCGGCAACCGGTTCACAATCAGCTAAACCCGGTGTCAGGAACGGACTACGCAAAGTCGCGGGAAGGGCAGCCGCGCCGGCTCCAACTGCACCACACGCGATCACATGATCGCCCACCGGCACCCGCTCGGCTAGCCGTGGAAAGCGAAATTCCTAGGGGTTAGCATTGCCGCCGGCGCCGCCGGTGGCTGTACCGCCGGAGTGGATGCTGTTCCCGGAGAAGTGGTTCGGCTCTCCGAAGTGCAAGCCCTGTATAGCGCCGCCGCCCATGCCGCCGCCCGCGCCGCTGCCGTTCGCGCCGGGGCCTGGCTTCTTGGCGAGGCTGATCAGCGACAGGACGGTGCGGGCCGGGAGCAGCTCCACTTGCTGCGCCTCGAGCTCAGCAAAACTCAGGGTGTCAGACATCAATTCCTCCTAGGGAAACCTCTACCGCGGGCCGGGGGGACAGAACCCCGTGTTCGTGATCTGGCCTCAGATCGAGCCGTAGGGCCAAGTCCCACACCGATCACCAGCCACTCCCCGAACCTCGATCGGGTGGTTTGAGGCCCACATTTAAGTAATGGTGACAGATCGACAACAGCTTATGAGAAATCGCCACTCGAATGGCGTATTAGTCTTTTGGCTAAGTGACGCCCTGTACACGTTCCGTTCAAGCACCGCAATCATTGCTACTCTTCGAACGCAAGTGCCCACTGCGGGTATCTGATCCTGTATCTGACGTGCCCGCGTCGATAATTTCAAGGTCTTCATATTCCAGGTGCTGATTTCGTCCGGAACGGGTGATCCCGCCCGGGTGCGCCGATTGGGGTCGAGGTGTTCGTGACGAGACTTCGCGATTGAAATATCGTTCTGTTAGTCAATATTGTCGGGTTATCGGTGGTACCAGTGTTTGTGGCAGTATGCCAGGAAAGCTGGCGTGACGGGCGTGTTCGAGCGCGGGCCTCGTGAAGGGGGCGGATGCCGCGGTTCTCCACCTTGATGCTGGCCGGGGCCGCTGTTGCGTAGCGTGGAGGCGTGACCGTCATCCGTCAGTGTGGCTCCCTGGAACCTCCGACCCGGCTTCCGCGCACGCTTGGCGCGTTGCGCGCCACCGGGCATGTCAAGCGTGACGTCAAGGATGAGCTACGGGCGAACCTGCTCGCCGCGTTGCGCAGCGGCCAGGATCCGTGGCCGGGCATTATCGGGTTCGCCGACACTGTGTTGCCGCAGTTGGAGCGGGCGCTGTTGGCCGGACACGACGTCGTATTGCTGGGGGAGCGCGGTCAGGGCAAGACCCGGTTGCTGCGCACGCTGGTCGGGCTGCTCGATGCGTGGACCCCGGTCATCGACGGCGCCGAGCTGGCTGAACACCCCTACCAGCCGATCACTCCGGGCTCGATCCGGCGCGT
>JALYTS010000131.1:10627-11274 GCA_030854185.1 Actinomycetota bacterium
GCCGAGCTCGGCGACGACCTGCCGGTGGCCTGGCGACACCGCTCACTGCGCTACACCGAGAAACTCGCCACCCCCGACACCAGCGTCGGTGACCTGATCGGCGACGTCGACCCGGTGAAAGTCGCCGAGGGCCGCAGTCTGGGCGACCCGGAGACGATCCACTTCGGGTTGGTGCCCAGGGCGCACCGCGGCATCGTCGCGATCAACGAACTACCCGACTTGGCCGAGCGGATCCAGGTCTCGCTGCTCAACGTGATGGAAGAACGCGACATCCAGATCCGCGGCTACACCCTGCGCCTGCCACTGGACGTGCTGCTGGTCGCCAGCTCCAACCCCGAGGACTACACCAACCGCGGCCGGATCATCACCCCGCTGAAAGACCGCTTCGGCGCCGAGATCCGCACCCACTACCCCCGGGACATGGCCGCTGAGGTCGCCCTGGTCGCCCAAGAGGCCGATCTGGCCACCATCGGCGCCGAGGTCGGCGAGCCGCTGCTGGAGGTACTGGCCCGCTTTTCCCGGCACCTTCGGGCCAGTGCGGCGATCGACCAGCGCTCCGGCGTGTCCGCCCGGTTCGCAGTCGCCGGCGCCGAGACCGTCGCCGCTGCGGCACTGCGCCGCGCCGCGCTGACCGGCGAGGACCACCC
>JALYTS010000132.1 GCA_030854185.1 Actinomycetota bacterium
CTTCGGGTGAAAAGTTGCCGCACCCGGCACATCCGCGGCGGATCTACCCGACCCTCGCAGGGGCGGGTGAGGTCAATGTGACCACTGGGGTGCGACGGCGTCGGTGATGACGTGCCGGCGGCGAGGAGTCCGCAGGGCGAGGTTACGCCGCAGACTAGGGTGTCGGCGTGCTGCTGTCCGATCGGGATCTGCGGGCTGAGTTCGACGCCGGCCGGCTGGGCGTCGAGCCGTTCGACGAGAAGCTGCTCCAGCCCTCCAGCATCGACGTGCGGCTGGACCGCTACTTCCGGGTCTTCGTCAACACCAAATACACCCACATCGACCCGTCGCTGCAGCAGGATGAGCTGACTTCGCTGGTGGAGCCGGAGGGCGACGGGCCGTTCGTGCTCCATCCCGGCGAGTTCGTGCTCGGGTCGACGTTTGAGCAGATCACCTTGCCCGATGATCTGGCCGGGCGTCTCGAAGGCAAGTCGAGCCTGGGCCGTCTCGGGTTGCTGACGCACTCCACCGCAGGCTTCATCGACCCCGGTTTCAGCGGTCACATCACCCTGGAGCTGTCGAATGTGGCGAACCTGCCGATCACGTTGTGGCCGGGAATGAAGATCGGGCAGCTGTGCTTGTTCCGGCTATCCAGCCCCGCCGAGCATCCCTACGGCAGCGCCGGCGTGGGTTCCCGCTACCAGGGTCAGCGTGGTCCGACGCCGTCTCGGGCCTACCTCAACTTCCAGCGCGTCGACACCCACCGGTGAACCGTCGTCAATAAGCTCTTGACGGCGTCCGTTCGTCAAGCGATAGTTGACGGGTGACACTCGATGAACTCATCGCTGAAACCCGGGCCCAAGCGCAGAGCATCGAGCCGTTGACGCTGCTGGCCAGCGCGGCGCGCCGGCAGCAGGAGCTTTCGGACGTCGGGGACAAACTGCTCGACCACTTCGTCCAGGCAGCGCGGGCAACCGGATGCTCATGGTCCCAGGTCGGCACCGCGCTGGGCGTCAGCAAACAGGCCGCACAGCAGCGCCACTCCGCCTTGCGCTCCTTCATCGGCAAGTTCGTCAGCGGTGTCGAGTCGATCTCGGCGGCGGTGTTCAAGCGCTTCACTCCTCGGGCGCGCCGGACGATCGTGCTGGCCCAGGAGGAGGCTCGGTTGCTGCAGCACAATTATCTCGGCACCGAGCACCTCCTGCTAGGCCTGCTGGCTGAGGGCGAGGGCATCGGTGCGCAGGCCCTCCACAGTGCTGGAATCACGCTGGAGTCCGCCCGGGCCGGGATCGAGGAGATCGTCGGTCGCGGCAAGGGAGCACCGAAGGGCCACATTCCGTTCACCCCCCGCGCCAAAGAGGTGCTGGGGCTGGCACTGAGCGAGGCACTCGAACTCGGCCACAACTACATCGGCACCGAACACATCCTGCTCGGCCTGCTCCAAGAGGGGGAGGGGCTGGGAGTGAAGGTCCTGGTCGCCGCAGGCGCGCAACCCGACCAACTCCGCGAAACCGTCCTCACTCTGCTCGATCAGTAGCAGTCTCACCTGTTGGGTGGCGTTTGACGGCGGTGAGCAGCAGTTGGGCGACGTCTAGCACCTCGGTGGTGTTGGCGGCGGTGCCTTCGGCTTCCCGGGTGGTGAGACCGTCGGTGAGCATCACCCGGCAGAACGGGCACCCGGTGGCGATCGCAGACGTCCCGGTGGCGATCGCCTCGTCGACCCGATCCAGGTTGACCCGCTTGCCGATGCGTTCCTCCATCCACATCCTGGCCCCCCCGGCGCCGCAGCACATCGAACGCTCGGCGTGCCGCGGCATCTCGGTCAGCTGGGCGCCGGACGCGCCGACCAGCTCCCGTGGCGGCGAGTACACCTCGTTGTGCCTGCCCAGATAGCACGGGTCGTGATAGGTGACCGCCAGCCCGTCGGCAGCCGGGACCGGCACGAGCCGCTTGTCCCGCACCAGCTGGTTGAGTAGTTGGGTGTGGTGCACTACCTCGTAGTGCCCGTCGAGCTGCGGGTACTCCCGGCCCAACGTGTTGAAGCAGTGCGGGCAGGTCGTCACGACCTTGCGGCGGCCCGGTTCACGGCCTTCGAAGGCGGTGTTGAGCACCTCGACGTTCTGCTGGGCGAGCATCTGGAACAGGAATTCGTTGCCCGATCGGCGGGCTGGATCGCCCGTGCAGGTTTCGCCGTTTCCGAGTACGACGTAGTTGACGCCGGCGATGTGCAGCAGCTCAGCGGTGGCCCGCACCGTGCGCTTGGCATTGTCGTCATAGGCACCGGCGCAGCCGATCCAGAACAGATATTCAACGTCGTCGGGCAGTGTCTCCTCGGTTAGCTGGGGGACCTCGAAGTCCAGGCCCTTCGTCCAGTCCATCCGGGCAGACTGATTCTGCCCCCACGGGTTGCCCTTGTTCTCCAGGTTGCGGAACAGCGTGCCCAGCTCGGTGGGGAACTCCGCCTCGATCAGCACCTGGTAGCGCCGCATGTCGACGATATGGTCGACATGCTCGATGTCCACCGGGCACTGCTCCACGCAGGCACCGCAGGTGGTGCACGACCACAGCACGTCCGGATCGATCACCCCGCCCACCTCGGCGCTACCCACCAGCGGCCGGGCGGCCTGCTCCGGCCCCGATCCCGGAACCCGACCGAAGCCGGACTCGGGCACGTGGTGGCCGTTGCCGCCGTGCCGATCACCCCCGGCAAGCGCCAGCACGTCGACGTCGCTGTGGTCCGGGACTGCCTGGTCACCGATCAGGTAGGGCGCCTTGGCGAACAGGTGGTCCCGCAGGTCCATGATGACCAACTTGGGGGACAGTGGCTTGCCGGTGTTCCACGCCGGGCACTGGCTCTGGCAGCGACCGCATTCGGTGCAGGTCGCGAAGTCCAGCATGCCCTTCCAGGTGAAGTCTTCGATCTTGCCCCGGCCGAAGACGTCGTCCTCACCCGGATCCTCGAAGTCGATCTCCTTGCCAGCGGATTCCATCGGCAGCAGCGGGCCCAGCGCCTTGGGCATCCGCTTGGCCGCGACGTTGATCGGTGCGATGAAGATGTGCAGGTGCTTGGAGTACAGCACGATGATCAAGAAAGCCAGCATGACGCCGATGTGCAGCAGCAGCCCCACCGTCTCCAATACCTGGTTGGTCGCCGCGCCCAACGGCGCGAGCAGCGCCGCCGCGGCGTCCGAGGCGAACGCACCGGAGCGGTAGGGAAAGGTGCCGTTGTTCACCTCAGTGCCCCGGAACAGGAACAGGGTCCAGACCACATTGAAGATCATGAACAGGATCAGCCAGGCGCCGCTGGTGTGCGAGCCGTAGAACCGTGATGCCCGCTGCCTGCGCCCCGGAGCCTGTCGGACCCGCATGACCGCGAACGTGATGATCGACACCAGCACCGCCAGCGCGATGAAGTCCTGCAGGAAGCCCAGCACCGGCGAATGGCCGATCAGTGGGATGGCGAAGTTCTCGTCGAACAGCACCCCGTAGGCCTCGATGTAGACGGTGATCAGGACGACGAAGCCCCAGAAGGTGAAGAAGTGCGCCAAGCCGGGGATCGTCCAGCGCAACAGCCGCTGCTGCCCGAACACCTCCACCAGCTGGGTCCGCAACCGGGCGGCTACCTCAGTGGTGCGACCGTGCGTCGGCTGACCGGACCGGATCAGGGTGTACAGCCACCACACCCTCCGGCCGGCGAAGACGAGCGTCAGAACGGTCAGCCCCAGGCCGATCACCAGCCGCGTTGCCGTCACACCGTCCACCCCCTCTGGTAACTGGAAACCGTGAGAGCTCCCGTCGCAGAGTACGGTTAGTTACTGACTGGTAGCCAGATCGCCGTCGCGCAAGCCCGCCAGTCGGGCGGCACGCACCCCGGCCTGGCTGGCGTAGGGGAGCCGGATCGTCATCGGACGCTGCTCATGCCGTGCTACCCGCAGGGATCGTGGCGCCGGATAGACACCCATGGGGGCGTCCGGGTGCTCCGGGTGCACGAGGTGCAGCAGTGCCCGCACGGCGCATTCCGCGGGACCCTCATAGGCCCACACGACGAACTCAGGCGCGAAGACGTCCACCCGGCCCAACTTCGGGACTCTCGCCGCAATGACCCGATCCCAGCTCCGGATGGTGATCTGATCGATGCAGTGCTCCCATTCGTACGATGCCGCCAGCGCGGTCGGCGCGGTTCGGGGACCGCAGCAGTACACGGTGAACCCGTCGGCGACGACGTCGAGCAAGAGCTGTTCCACCACTGGGGGCAACTCCGTCACGCTGATCACCGCCGTTGCTGGTGGACGGTGACCCCGGCCGATTCGGGGGGTCAGGGCCGGGGTCACCGTCGTCCTGGTGGGTTGCTGGCGCGCTCAACGGCGAGCCCACCGGAGCGCTCCAGCAAGGGGGATACGCTTGTCACTGCCTTGCATGCAGCTCGACTGTAACCTGTATGCAGTTTGTGTGCAACTTTCACGATCTTTACCCGTCCATCGGGCGACTGGGCAAGGAGGCCCCATGGTGCAGCGCAAGACCATCCGGTCCCGCCGGTTGGGCAAGCAGATCCGACGACTCCGCGACGATGCCCAGCTCAATCAGGAGAAGTTGGTCGAGCTGATGAACACCGACCAGCCCCGCCAGCGCTGCATCTCCGCCTCGCACCTGTCGCGGGTGGAGTCCGGCATCGCCCGGATCAGCTCCGAGCACCTGGACCGGATCGCCACGGTGCTCGACATCGGCACCGAGCAAGCGCAAAAGCTCGACGAGCTACGCCACCGGGCTGACGAACCCGGCTGGTGGCAGGAGTACTCCGACATCATCGCGGAGGCCATCGAGATGCTGGTGGAAATTGGCGAGGATGCCACCACCGCCCGTAGCTACGACATCGCGTTCGTGCAGGGACTGCTGCAGACCCGCGCCTACGCCGAAGCGGTGATCGGCAATGGTCGGGCTTTCGTCCCACCGATCAACGTCGACCGGGTGGCCGAACTCCGCATGCGGCGTCAGCAGCGGCTCGGCCAGGATGGCTTCCAGGGCATGACCGCTGTTATTACCGAGGGTGTCATCCGTACGATGGTAGGCGGCCGAGACGTCATGCGTGACCAGCTACGACACTTGATCGAAGTATCTCAGGAGCACCCGGTGACGATCCACATCCTGCCCTTCAGCGCTGGAGCGTTGCCCGGTTCCGACAACTTCGTGATCTTCGAGTTCCCGCACGACCTCGACGGCGACGTGGTGTATGTGGACAGCAGCACGGCACAGCGCATCCATGAGGAGCGCGACATCGTTCGGCAGTGCACTTACACCTTCCACGCGGCTCTGGCCCAGGCTCTGCCGGCCCGGCAGTCACAGGACTTGATCCGCGCAGTCATGGAGGAGCTGTGACCCAGTGGCCCGGACACCCAACCCTTACCTCTTGCTCAACGATGCTCAGTACGACGCCGTGGTCAACGGCCGGTACGTGAAATCGACCTTCAGCAGCGCCAACGGTGGCTGCTTGTCCTTCACTGTGGCCGATGGCTTGATCGGCTTCCAGGACGACAAGCTCCCGCTAGTCGAGCGCAAGGCCCGCACCCTCATCTTCGACCAGCACGAGATGGCCGCCTTCATCGCCGGCGCCAAGAACGGAGACTTCGACCACCTGCTTGACTAAGGCGGCACGGTTTCGTAGATCTTCATGCACCTCTGCTTCCAGCAGTTGGGCGGGAGGGCCATCCTGCGCGGCAGCTGACAATCGTCGCTTCACGGTAGCGGTGCAAGAACGTTACGGCGTCGGCCGATGTTCGTATCACCGGCTCTGACGAAACCCGGTCGGAGCACCTTGCACCGCTGGCCGTCGTCCCTGCGCAAGACGGCTCCCTCCATGAGCTCGGAGCCTAAGCGTGATCGGCCCATCAACTTCACCAGCGCATCCTTGGAGCCGAGAACACCGTCGAACAGCCGCGGCGGCACGACAAGTTCGTGCGCCCGGCTCAGGCGGTCTCGCTCGTGCAGCTCCACGAAACCCTCGTCAGGCCGACAGAAGTCCAGTACCACCAGATGGTCAATCAGCTGGTCGTAGCGCACGGTATGCGTGAGCCACAACCATTCCGCGTACAGTACGAGGCCGTTCTCCAAGAGCGGCTGGAGTTGCCCGTAGCCCGCGTTTACCCGGGAACGCAACGGGCCGAGCTGCCGACCGCGGTCCATGGCATCCGACCCACCCCGGCTAGCAACGCGGAGCTGGCTCCGCTCCCACCAGATCGACACATTGGCGCCGTCCAGCTTCTCCTCGACGACGACGGGATGCAGCAGCCAATCCGAGAGAAGCGCTCCATACACACTCGTCGGTCGTGACCGGCCAACTGCGCGATCACGCTGCCGGTCTCGATGACGGCCGTCAGGGGGAATACCAGGGTTGCGCCATCGCCTGCCAGTTTCTTGAACTCGTCAACGACACTGGCCCAGTCGCTGCATTTGCGCGGTACCTTCAAGATGTTGAGCAGCACCGAGGTGTCCAGAAAGACGACTTCCGTCATCGTCACGCGATCCCGAGCAGTCTATGGAGATCGCCAGTGTCTATCGGTGAGAGGTGTTCGGGCTGGAGCGAGCGTCCGGCGGCGACGGCATCACCCAAGCCACCGGAAGCCATCATCGCGTAGTAACCCGGCAGGCCCACCAACCGTGTCGCCCGGCTAGAGCCGGTCTCCCGGTCACGTCCGATCACGACCACCCCAGAGTGATCGTTGCCGTTGAGCGCATTGAGCAGCGCCGGGCTGTGCGTGGTGAGCACGACCTGGTAGCCCTGCTGTTGCGCAGACGACTTGAGGAGTTCGACTACCCGCGCGGCCAGCGCCGGATGCAGTCCGTTCTCCAGCTCCTCGATCACGAGGGTGAGGGGGTTTGATCCGGATGCTGCGCTATCGATCGCGAGACCGCGCCCGCCGGCGAGGAGCGCCGTCGCGATCGCTGTCATGCGGAGCATCCCGTCACTCATCTGGCGGGCCGAAATAGTCGTCGGTCTACCATCCTTGATCTCACTCAGGCCGAGCATCACCTCCCCGAAGCCACCGCGACGGATCTCGATTGCGCGGATCTCGTGCTCGGGCAGATCCTTGATGATATCGGCCAACGCGGTGAATTTCGGCGGCTCGTCGTGCTGGAGGCGCGCGACCGCAGCGCTGAGGTTCTCGCCGGTGCGCCGGAGCACCACGTCCTGCTTGGGCACGTACTGACGCATGAGGTGTGGGATGGGGTCGAGGTGAAACACCCCGCCAAGGACGGCCAATACGTCCCCGGCCGTCTGAAGAATGTGTTGTTCAGCTTCTGTCCTACCCTCCAGTCGAAGCGGCAGCTGGGCTGTCACCAAGTGGGAGGCGCGGAACTGCCGGTGCGGGTTGCGGCCTTGTTTGCCGTTCCATAGCTTCGTCTCGATGTCCGCCCGGCCCGACTGAGGGGCGAGCGTCTCCAGGAGCACGCGGCGACGACCGGCAACGTTGCCGACCAGCCGCTCCCATAACACCTGCACCTGAGGTCGCACTTGGACACGAACGTCTAGCCGGATGTCACTGCCGCTGGCCTGCTTGACTGTGACGCCGAGTTCGAAAGTGTCCGATCCGAGCGGGGGACATCCCTCGACGCCGCCGCGCACCGGGCCCGCATCCCGGCTCACCCCGTCGAGAGCGTCCCTGATCTCGGTCCCCTTCGCCAGGCGGGACAGCACTTCTAGGGCGTCCAGGGCGTTCGACTTACCGGCACCGTTGCGGCCGATGAGCACGGTCAACGGGGCGAGCGGCAGCACTTCGTCTCGGAACGACTTGAATGCCGTCAGCCGCAGCTCGGAGATACGATCCGCCATGACGACCAGCGTAGAGCGGGCCGTCCTATCCGGTGCTGCCGACACGATCACCCGTGCCGGGCGTCCTTGCCATCAGCCAGTTTCGCCCCAGCGCAGCTGCAATTCATCGGCGAGAGTTCTGACAGCCAGCGGGTCCACGCGAGCCAGACTGTCAACGACTTCGGTCCATGAACCGGTGACGAGGGTCTCGGCCGGAAGCCGGCGCGCCCGGACCATGGGAGATCTGCTGTGGGCGTGCTCACGTGCCGGTGGAGTTTCCCGGCTTTCCCCGAGCGTCACGGCGACCCGGGCCATCGCCAGCGCCCGCCGGTTCGGGTCGGAGATCCGCGCGAGGAGTGCCTCCGCCCGGTTGTGGTCACCGCTGGCAGCCACCACCTCAGCGAACTGGCCGAGCGCCTCCTCCCGCCAGTCGCCCAATAGCAAGCCAGGTCAACGTCGTCGCCCGTTGATACAGTGTGGAGAGCTGCGCAACAAGCGTCTCCGCCTCGTCAAGATCCCAGCCAGCCGGCCCCACCGACGTCGCACCATCGACGACGTGCGCCGCCGTCAGCGCCGCGCTCGGCCCGACGCGATACCCCGAGCCTCGCCGCCCGGCCGCACCTTCCAGGGACACGAGGATCTCCGCGACCTGCCCGGACACCACTCCGCGATGGGTCGGGGCAGATCCGTCGCTCACGGTCCGGACTCTAACGCTCTCCGGCCTGCTCAGACCCCGAGATCAGCGGCTTACCCGCGACCCCACGTAGGCGCGGATCGAGGGTGAGCGTGATCCGCTGCGTAGCCCGGCCGCAGCCGCCCGCACATGCCGGACTCGAACGTCGCGCTGGGGGGAGACCGGGCCCTGATCCCGGACTTCTGCGTTATCGACCGGCCAGGGTTCGACGACGTCATCCTTGCGGCCCGGCACGTGGTGCTCGTCGGCGAGATCGCGTCGCCCTTCACCCGTGTCTACGATCGCGCGCGCCCGCAGCGAAGACGAACTCCTGCAGCTCGACCGGCCGTTCTCGGTCCGGCTCGATCTCACGCTTCCCACGTCTCCGGCGGCGGGCTGATCGACTCTCGGGCGTTAGCGCGGATTTCCGCGCTAACGCTGTGTTGAGGCTGCGGCGCGGATGGTGGGTAGGTGGGTGGTGAGGGTCTGGGCGTAGCGGGCCAGGGTTTCGGTAGCTGCTTCGGTCTGCTGGAGCAGTTGGTCGGCGGTGTCCGTCCAAGGTGTGTCGGATTCGTCGATCTCGGCGAGCTGCAGTTCTGCGTCGACGATGTCCGCGAATGCCTTGGCAGCTCGTTGGATGTCGTCGATGACTGCCTTCGGCACGGGCAGGTTGGACAGTAGGTCGGTCAGTTCGCCGGCGGTGGGAAGTACGGGCAGCCGGTGCCGGAACCAGAGGCTGCCCCACATGCGGCAGCGGCGACCCTGTGGGAACAGGTCGTCGTCCAGGGTGGGCTCGCCGCCAGGGTCGCGGCGGATGACGAGCCCGGCCTGGCCGGCCAGGTCTTGCGCCGAGGCCATCAGGTCGACTTCGGGCGTCTGTCCGGGGTAGGTCAGCGGGGTGGCTGCCACGCGCGCGGCGAGACCAGCGAGTTGGTACACGTTGTCTGGGGCCGGGGGGAGGAACCCGAGATCCTCGGCGTCGAGGTAAGCACCGGGGTCGGCCAAGGCGAGCCGCGCCGGTAGTACGGATTTGCCGGCCACCGCGGCTGCCGTGGCGTGGGTGGCCGCGTCGGCCCACCACGACGCGAGGTCACGACTGGCATCGCGGAGTACCCGAGCGGCGGTGGCGGCGAGTTCTCCGCGTACGGATGCCAGCGCTCGCCTCGGGTTCGGGGCCTTGCGAGCCTCTTCGGATACTGCGAAGTACCGGTCGGATTCCAGCGAGCGGGTGTCGAGTTCGCGTTCGGCGTGCGCGGTCTCGTCGATCAGGCCCGTGACGACCTCGGCCAGCTCGGCCAGTACGGCGTCGACCTCAGCGGGGATCATGCCCCGACCACATAGCCGCGGTGTTCCCGGCGACGTCTGTGGCGGGTCCTCGGTGCCGGCTGCACCAGTGTCACGAGTCATGGCCTGTGTACCTGATTCTCTTGGAGAACGCTCTTTCATCCTGTGGCCGGGCTGGCCCGACTTCTGGTGGAGAACGCCCGGTAGCGAATGTTGCCCAAGTGCTCGCGCCGACCCCAACTGTAGTTCTCCGGCCGCCGCAGGTGATGTCCTCGTCGGTCACACTGTTCTAGCCGGACCGTGGTACCAAGCGTGATCAGCCTCGGGCGTTTCACCTAGGCCGAGGCAGGGTACGAAAGGCTGGTGCGTGACGACAGACGAGAGGACCGACGGCGATGAGCAGGGCCTACGGCTACACCTCTTACGGCGGTCCGGAAACCGAAACCTGGTTTGACCGGCCTGAGCCGTCGCCGGGTCCCAGCGAGCTGGTGATCAAGGTCAAGGCTGTCGGGGTCAACCCGGCCGACCACAAGATCCGCAGCGGCGCGATGGCTAACCCGCAGGCCACACCGCACTTTCCCCTGGTGCTGGGCGTCGAGGCGGCCGGTGTCGTGGTAGCAGTCGGCTCCGACGTCGAGGGATTCGCCCTGGGCGATGAAGTGATGGGCAAGTCCGCGCCACAACAGGGCAGCTACGCCGAGCACGCGGTGCTGCTCGCCGAAGCCACCACGGAGAAGCCCCCGCAGATCAGTTTCGTGGAGGCAGCCGCGCTGCCGGTGGCCGGTGGCACTGCCTGGGACGTGCTGGAGAAACTCGGCGTCGCCGAGGGTGAAACGCTGCTGATCAACGGTGTCGGCGGTGGTGTCGGAGTGATGGCCGCGCAGTTGGCGCGCAACCGCGGCGCGGCGGTCTTCGGGGTCGGCAGCGAAACCAAGCGGCCGATGGTGGAGAGTCTCGGAGCCATCCTGGTGCCCTACGACAGGGGCGATGTCGTCGAGCAGATGCGGCAAGTGCTGCCCGGCGGCGTTGATGCCATCGTCGACGTGGTCGGCGGCGAACCGATGCGCCATGTCGCCATTCTGATCACCAACCCGGCCCGGATCGTGTCGGTCGTCGACCCCAGTGTTGCGGACCTGGGAGGCAGCTTCCTGTCGTCCGGTTTTGCGGGCGTTCCCGCCCTCGCCAAGCTGGTTGCCGCCGGCAAATTAGACCCCAAGGTGCTCCAGACCTATCCCTTCGACGAAGCGCCGCAGGCACTGCGAGCGGTGGAGTCCGGTCACGCGCTCGGCAAGATCGTGATCGACCTGGAGCAGACCAGCGAGGTCTGACCGCCCTCCCACCAGGCGGAGGCGAGCGCGATCGAGGTAATGGACTGCGCAGCTGCGCCAGGACAGCGTCTCGCCGCAGCGGCCCGCGGCACAGGCTGTGGATAACCCGTGAGTGGCGATGCGAGTTATGA